>JANWZU010000162.1 GCA_025054795.1 Candidatus Caldarchaeum sp. | reverse complement strand
CCTCCTGTCCGTAGGTGCGATGGCTGGAGACATACTCGGTGCTTTCGTCAAGAGGAGGGCTGGTCTGCCCAGCGGAAGCCCCGCGCCTCTGCTCGACCAGCTGGGGTTTCTGCTCGCTGCGCTTGCCCTGGTTCATCTCTTCAAAGGGCTGCCTAGCTGGATGGACAGCCTTACTTTGCTGGCTCTGTCGTTGTTCACGGTTTTTATGCATGTCGGGACTAACGCAGCGGCATACCTGCTTAAGCTGAAAGACAGATGGTACTAGAGAGCCAGCTCAGGTTGTGTGTTTCTGATGAAGCTCCTCAGCCTTTTAAACACTCGAGCCACGGTGTCGGCTTTCGTCCTCCCAACACCGACTCCGAGAAACGTGGCGATGTCTTTCAAGTCCGTATCTAGGATCCTCAGCTTATCCCTGACGAAAGCCTCCAAGTCAACATGAGTCAAGGCATAAAGGGGAGAGGGGTCGACGCCGAATTTAAGAGCTTGAGCTGTGAGCAGAGGCAATTCCAGCCGGCTTCCACCCCACGTAGCAACTATGTCGTACCGGTCTAGAAGTTTCATAAGATTTTCAATTTCTCTCTTCGAGACTTTCGTTAAAACTTCTCTGACTTTTCTTTCGTCAACAACATCAACCCTTCTGACCGCAATCTCTTTCAACGAACCGTGGGTGCCTTCTACGGACAGGAAAACGATTCTTGGGCCTATGTCTGGGCTTTTTCTCAAGTCCCGGCCTGCCATGACCTGATGTAGCTTTGCTGCTTATCGGTTAACTTCTCCAGAGCGACGCCGAGCGCTTCGAGCTTCATCATAGCTACACCGCTGTCTATCTCATGCGGGACTTCGTAAACTTTGTTCTCAAGCCTTCCACGGTTTTCGACCAAGTATCTCAAAGCCTCGGCCTGTAGGGCGAAGGAGAGGTCCATGACCTCTGAGGGATGGCCTTCTGCGCAAACAAGGTTAACCAGCCTGCCTTCGGCGAGCAGGAAGATCCTGCGTCCGTCTCTGAGTCTGTAGAGATCTACGTTCTCCTTAATCCTTTCAACCGAAACCGCCTCGCGCCTCAAGTCCTCCTTGTTTATCTCGACGTCCATGTGTCCCGCGTTAGCCAGTATTGCACCGTCCTTCATCCTTCTGAAATGCTCGCCTCTTATCACGTCTATGTTTCCTGTTGCTGTGATGAATATGTCTCCAACTTCTGCGGCCTTCTCCATCGAGGCGACCGTGAAGCCTGCCATGTGGGCTTGAAGAGCTTTGATGGGCTGCGGCTCTACAACCATAACTCTGGCCCCCATTCCGCGGGCCCTTTCAGCAATTCCAGACCCCACACGTCCAAAACCGCAGACAACCACGTTCTTCCCTGCGAACAGCACGTTCATAGCCCTCATTATTCCGTCTAGGGCTGACTGGCCTGTTCCCAGAGGGTTGTCGAACAAGCTTTTCGAGGAAGCGTCGTTCACGGCTATAACCGGATATCTCAGTAAATTCTGACGTTCCATCGCCTTTAGCCTGTTAACCCCGCTCGTCGTCTCCTCAGTCCCGCCCATCACCTTGTCTATGCCGTGTCTTAGGTCTGGTGGAAGCATACCTGTGTATTCATCCTCTATAGCCATAGCGACTTTATGCAGAGAAACAACCAAGTCGGCTCCGTCGTCTACAGTAAGGTCGGGCTTGTGTGAGAGAGCTAGGCCGATGGCCTTGTAGTAGTCCTTGGTAGTCATTCCCCTGAAGCCGTATACGCTAAACCCTTCTTTGGCTAGGAAAGCCGCTACGTCGTCTTGGGTGCTCAAGGGGTTGGATGCGCACAAAGCTACTTCTGCTCCTCCGTCTCTGAGCACCCGCACTAAAACAGCCGTCGCCTTCGTGATGTGCAGACATGCTGAAACTTTTAAACCTTCGAAAGGCCGTTCTCTTTCGTATCTTTTCTTCAGCAAGCCGAGGACAGGCATCGCAGCCTCTGCAAGAACAACCTTCTTGAAACCTTGGTCAGCAAGACTAACGTCCTTGACCAAGTATTTCTCCACCAATCCGGATGAACATCAGGTGGGCGGCTGGTTTTAAGCATCACCGTAGGCTTCAAATCCTCTTAAATAGAGGCTGCGGAATATTTTGGCTGGAGTGAGCTCCACGCTGGTCGGCGAGGATGTTTACGTCAAGCTGTTAGACGAGGTCATCTCGAAGGTTTCGAAGAGAGGGTCTGTTGCAGGCGACAGAGTTTTGGAATTGAGGCCCAACCTTGTCTCAGACACGAAAAACACAGCTCTGACGAACCTAGGGCAGATAGCCAAAACGCTCAACAGAGAACCGGCTCATTTCGCCCGATTCCTGCTCAAAGAGACAGGGCGTGCCGGCTCTATCTCAGGAGACAGGCTCGTTATTCAAGGCAAGATGGGCGTCGACGAGTTGAGAAAGCTGATAGACCTTTACATGAAGGAGTTTGTCCGCTGCCCTGTCTGCAACGGCATAGACACTAGGATAGTCAGCGAGAAAAGGTTCAGGTTTCTCGTCTGCGATGCATGCGGGGCGAAGAACCCTGTCAGAAGAATTTAACCCAGCACGTCTGTGGGTGAAGACACATTACTCTAGGAGTGGGGAGGTTGTCGTCGCTGTCTGCGACGAAGAGCTGATAGGCAGGAGGCTAAAGCTTCCGACAGGTGTGATGGTCGAGGTAGCCGAGTCTTTCTACAAGGGCGTGCTTGTCGTCGAGAGGGAGCTAGCCGACTACATCAAGATGGGTACGATAATAAACCTGCTGGGAGAAAAAGCTGTTTCAACGGCTGTCAAAAACGGCTACGCCAAAAGAGAGTCGGTTGTCTACGTCGACAACGTTCCTCATCTGCAACTTTTTCTGTGAAGGTGCCGGCATGAGGCTCTCCGAGCTTCAGAAGGTTGTTGAAGATTTTGAGAAAGCGAGGGGCTGGGAGGTTTTCCGTGAGTCGCTGATATACGCCCATCTAATAGAGGAGCTCACGGAGATAGGCAGGTTTATACTCGCCAAGGAGGGATACAAGCGTCAAGACCTAGGCCACTCTCATCCCGGCGAGGATGTTGGCAGCGAGTTTGCGCAGACGCTTACGCTGCTTGTTCAGCTTGCGAACAGGTTCGGCGTCGACTTGGAGAAGGCTTTGGAGGATGAGTTGAGGAGGATGGAGAGACGTTTCAGCCCCGACGAATGGAGGCGGACCCTCAGGTCCGGCGGCGCGCCCTGATCTCCGAAAGAATCTCCTCAGCCCTGTCCACTCTTATAGTCTTCTCCCTAACCATGGACTCTGCGACCATGTCTATCTCGTCTCCAACCGCTCCAGCCATCACAGCTATGTTTTTGGCGTGAAGCGACATGTGGCCCGCCTGAATCCCCTCGGCTGCCAAAGCCCTCAAAGCAGCGAGGTTCTGGACCAATCCAACGGCAGCCATAACCTCAGCCAACTCTCTAGCGGTCTTCACGCCGAGAATTTTTAGAGAAAGCTTTGCGACGGGGTTGGTCCTAGTTGCTCCGCCCACTATACCCACAGCCAGCGGGACCTCTATGCTGCCGTGGAGGTCGCCGTTGGGCATCTGCTCCCACACCGTCAGAGGCTCGTATCTGCCTGTCCGAGATGCATACGCATGAGCCCCTGCTTCCAAAGCTCTCCAGTCGTTGCCCGTGGCTATTGCGACTGCGTCTATCCCGTTCATTATGCCCTTGTTGTGGGTTGCAGCCCTGTAAGGGTCTGCTTTTGCGAAGTGGTAGGCTTCAACTATCCCTCGAGCCACCTCCTCCCCTCCGACCGACTTAGCTGGAACAAGGGCGTAGGCCCTTACCAGCCTTTTGTCTGCGAGGTTCGAAATTATCCTAAGCCTGAAGCTGCCGCCTGAGATTCTAGCTAGCATGGGTGCGACGGCTTCGCACATCGTGTTGACGGCGTTAGCTCCCATAGCGTCCTTGACGTCCACGACTAGGTGGACTATGACCATCGGGCCAAGCTCGGTCTGAACAACCCTCACTTCGACATCCTTGGCTCCTCCGCCTAGGTTGACTAGGACGGGGTCTCTCTCGTTGGCCGCTGATATGATCTCGTCCTTGCTTCTGAGTATCTCCATCTTGGCGGCGTAGGGGTTGGGCACATTCACCAGCTGGACCTGCCCCATCATAAGCTGCTGGCCCTGAAAAGAATGAACGCCGCCGCCGTCTCGAGCCATCTTGGCAGCGTTGGAGGCAGCAGCCACAACCGACGGCTCCTCAATCGCCATCGGAACTAGGTAGTCGACGCCGTTTATCAAGAAGTTTGCTGCTATACCTAAGGGTAGAGGGAAGAGGCCGACGACGTTCTCAATCATTCTGCTGGCCGTCGTTATGTCGAGCCCTCCAGACCGGATTGTTTGAGCTTCCTCATTCGTGAGTGAAGCGAACTCCGCAACTTTCTTCAGACGCTCGTCTGGGCTTAGATGATAGAAACCTGCTATTCTAGAAGTTCGGGGCATGGCGTTGCTTTCTCTGCTTGTTTTTTAAGCTTTTCCGACGACGAGCTTGACCGCCGCAGCCAGAGCGGAGTATCTGGCCTTAGCCTCGTCGTCAGCGCCGGTTATCAGGATTACGTCGTTTTCCGACGGGGTGAAGAATTTTATCACTTTCTCGGCGAAGTCGGGCCTCTCGACGGAAAGGTTGGAAACTCGTGGCATGTGCAGACCATCGGCGAGGTAGGTTAGAACCATCGCAGCCGAGGCGCCGTTCCTGACTGCTTCATCACGCTCCTCCACACCCGTCGAAACTCTGTCGGCAGCGTCCTTGACCACCACACCGTAGTTGTGCGGGGCAGTCCACGGCATTTCAAACTCAACCCTCTTCAACTCCGTGATAGTCTTTGTAAGAAATTGATACAAGTCGACGCCTTTCTGCGTCAGCCTCAACCCTTCTCTGGTTGAGAAAGCCAGCTCCCAGCTAACCAGACGAGCAAGCATAGTCCTTACAGTTCCCTCTCCCAAACCAAGCTGGCTGGTAAGCCTCTTCCTCCCCATAACCGCTGAAGAGCCTATCAGGATTACTGCGTAGATTAGCTGGATGGCTGTGAAAGCCGGCGAAGGGCCTTTAAACTCTCTCGCCCGGCTCAGCTGCTTAAGAGTCTCCATCCATGTTGAAAGGATGTAGCCTTAACATAAATCTATAGATGCGTCCTCAGCCTAGGGAAAGGGTTTCCAGAATTCTTCTTCGAGGGTTGTCGTCCAAGTCTTCAAGAGACTGGCCTGTTCCAAGAAAGAGAAGAGGAACGTTGGTTGCGTGAGATATGGATATCGTCGAACCTCCTTTTGCGTCAGCGTCGAACTTGGCCAGCACAACGAAATCCAGCCCAACAACCTCGTGGAACATACGGGCTTGGTTGACAGCTACGTTCCCGGCCAACGCATCTCCCGTGTATATCACATAGTCGGGGTTGACAACCCTTTTGATTTTGCGCATCTCCTCAAGCAGCCCCCTGTCAACCTCGGTTCTGCCGGCCGTGTCTATCAAAACGAAGTTCACACGCATGGCTACGGCTTTGTTCACTGCGTCGAAGGCGACTGACGCTGGGTCGGCTCCGTAGTGCTGGCTAACGACCAGAAACCCTGCTTTGCTACCCAGAATCTCCAGCTGTTCTATCGCTCCGGCTCTGAACGTGTCCGATGAAGCAAGAATAACCGTGTATCCACGCCTTCTAAGGTAGCTTGCGATTTTGACGACCGTAGTGGTTTTGCCGGAACCGTTCGGGCCCACGAACAGAATTACAACAGGTCTCCCCTGTTTCTTCTTCTCCTCAGCCCGTTTAACGATTTGCTCCACGTCCGCTGTCTTTATCAACTGCTCAAGAGCTTTCTTCAGAAAATCTTTCACGGCTTCACGGTTGCTGGAGAACCTTGGAACTTTGACGGACTGCAGGCCTTCCCTAAGGTTTGCGACAACAACCTCGGCCGTCTCAACCGCCACGTCGGATGCAACAAGCTGGTAGTAGAAGTCGGACAGAATTCTCTCAGACTCGTCGGCGGAGAGCTGAGTTGATGCGATTCTGTCCACAACTCCTGCGAAAGCCTTTGAAATCCCCTTCAACATTTCAGCTGCCTTGTTTGCGCTGAGTTGTTAAAGCCGCTCCGACGAACCTTCGCAGCTCCTCAGCTCTGACAGAGTATTCGCCGGCTCTTTTTGTGAGGTTTTCGAGAGCTGCTTGGAGGCTTTGGCTTCTTCGGGTTAAAAGCTGCTGTGTGTCGTCTAAAGCTTTAACGGCGTAGACTCCTGCGCCGATGTTTACCGTTATTCTATCCAGCGACTCGAGGCTAGCCTCAGCGAAAGCCCCCGCCCCCAGAGGAACCATCACCCGCATCTTTTCGCCTGACTTTTTCATCTCCTCAAGCAGCTTAACAGCCTCTTCATGCTCGATGATGGAACGCTGCACAGTCAGTATCCTTGCTTGGAGCTCAGCAACGACCCTTTCAATCACCTGAAGCTCCTCCAAAGCCTGCGTTATCTCAGCCTCGGACATCGTACATCAAAACCGAACAGCTGTTAATAACGTCATCGCTGAAAAACTCTAGAAATCGTCATCAGCTCCGGGCCCGTTGTCCTAGCTCCAGCCACAACCCCCCAAGAGTTGGCTACGATGCTGCTTCTCAGGAAACGCAGCCCACCGTTAACTGTGCCCGGCTCGGCCTCAACCTTCAGAACACTCTCAACAAGCTCGATCTCCTCCTCCGAAGCCTCTATGTGAACCATGGCTCCGCTGTTTGTGGCAACCGCTAGAGAACCTATGTAGGTTCTTCCAGCCAAAGTTCCGGGGGCCGCTTCAACTCCAAGAACTTCACCAACAGTCTTGACCGCCGCCCTCCCGAGAACAGGACTCACTAAAGCACCTTTATCGTTGCAGAGGATCAAGTTGCCGACTGCGGTGTGTTTAGAGGCAAGTTTGATTACGTTGATTTCTTTTAATGTCCTCCTAACAGCCTCAAACTCATCGACTAGGGTGAGGCCCGTAAGTATCAGCCCGTTTGAGTTCCCTGCCGCGAAGGGTGAAAGAAGAATGCTGTCGGACAGCGAGATGGCCACAGCCTCAGTCTTCAAAACCTCTTCGAAAAGTCGTCTCTTCGAAGGATTGACCTGCTTGGAAACCAGTAGGTACTTGTCTGTTGATAAGGCGAAGAGCCCAACTTCAGCCGAGCCCAAGACAGTCTCCAGACGTATCTCCATGAGGTTTTACCTACTCCTCCTCTTCCTCTTCTTCCTTTTTCTCTCCCTCCAACCTAACAGTTACGGTTTCCTCATCCTCCTCGTCCAGAACAACCCTAATTCTTCTAGGGGGGTTCTGCCGGCCGTTCTCCCATATCTTTTCAACGACCTTCGGGGAAATCTTCACGTTCTCGGCCTTGGAGTGGCGTTTAACATATTCCTTGACGATTCGGACTGCTGCGTCGGCTCTTCTTAGCCTCGAGCCTTTCCATGCATCGCCCAGCGGAATCGTGAAAACCTTCTCAGCCTCTTCGCTCAAACCTATCTCCGACTTCAAACGGGCATGGTTTAAACCTATTTTCAGAAACACAAATAGGGCCACGCTGTTTCTATTCCTAGAATGTCTGACGATACTGTCAAGGCTTTGGAGGCTGAGAAGAAGGAGCTGATGGAAAGCCTGTTGTATGCGAAGGCCGAGCTGGCCAACCTTAGAAGAGTGATGGAGAACGAGGTGCGAAGAAGCGAGTCGGCCGCTGTGGAGAGAATCATGAGAAAGCTTCTGCCGTTTTACGAGGATTTTGAAAGAGTCGTTAGAGGATTGAGCGCCGAGTCCGTCAACCCCACGGTCTATGAAGCTGTGATAATGCTTTTCAAGGAGTTGGAAAACCTGCTCCAGTCCGAAGGGTTGGAGAAAATGGACGTCATGGGTAAAGAGTTTAACCCATTCGACCACGAAGCAGTAGAGTTTATCGAAAGCAGCGATGTATCAGTAGAGACGGTGGTGGAGGTTGTCTCGCCCGGCTATAAACTGCATAACAGAATTCTAAAGCCTCCGAAGGTAAAGGTGGCAAAACCTTACAAACCACCCTAGTAGAACAACCTTGGTCATCGGTGCGGTGTTTGGATGAGTTTGTATGAGGCTTTGGCCGTTTTTGTCGTCGCTGCGGCGGGGGTTTCTTCGTTCGGATACCTGCTCGTAAGGGGAGCCGAGGCTCTTTCGGACAAGTTGGGTTTGGGCCGTTTTCTGATAGGCTTCGTCCTTCTTTCTGTTCTTACCTCGATGCCGGAGATGACAGTCGCTGTCTTCTCAGCGGTTCAAGGAGTTGTCGAGCTCTCGGTAGGCGACATACTCGGCTCAAACATCGTGAACATCTGTCTAGTCGTAGGTCTCTCATCCCTGTTCATAACTAGGATAATAAGCGTCGGAATGAACTTGCTCAAAGACCTTGCTGCCGTGCTTTACTTCTCCTCTCTCATACCGATTCTACTTGTTTTCGTTCCTCAAGTCTTCATCGAGACAGGCGTTCTACTTATACTGGTATTCGTATCTTACGCTTACATCACATACAGGACATCTAAAACCCTAAACACAAAACCGCACATACCAGGCTATGGTTATCCAGCGATACTGTCTGCAGTTGTCATAGGCGGGTTGGGTGTTATTGTTTCAGCTATGGTGCTTGTTTCGGCGGCTAGAAGCGTGGTTGAGTATACTGGTCTTTCCGAGCTGGAGGTTGGCGCTAAGATGGTCGCTGTGTCGACGTCGGCTCCCGAGCTCGTCACAGTGCTGGCTTCGATGAGGAGACGGGAGTATGAAATGGCTCTGGGCAACGCCATAGGCTCAAACCTAACAAACATCACACTGATTCTCGGGTCGCTGCTGCTGGTATCACGGACAACCCTAGTTTTTCAACAACACACTTTCACGGTTTTGTTTCTACTTCTAGCAACATCGACCTTCTGGTTCTTCGTCTCCCGAGGAACAATAACTAGGGTGAGCGGGGTCATTCTGCTGGTTCTTTATCTGTTCTTCCTTCTTCTGGCAGCCTGATGCGAGAAAAGTAGAGGGGTATAGCTTTTAATTTCGGTTGTAAATGTGATGGGTTGGTAGTGTTCGGAAGAGGTAGTGGGATATGGTTGAGAAAATTATCGGAATAGACTTGGGTACAAGCAACTCGGCTGCAGCGGTAGTGATAGGTGGACGGCCGACGATAATTCCCTCGGTCGAAGGGGTGACTTTGTACGGCAAAGCCTTCCCGTCATACGTAGCGATAACAAAGGAGAATGAGCTGATAGTAGGCGAACCAGCTCGTAGACAGGCTGTTCTGAACCCAGAAGGCACGGTCACCGCTTGGAAGCGGAAAATGGGGTCCGACCACAAATACGTCCTCCACGGCAAAGAGTACACACCTCAGCAGCTTTCAGCCTTCCTTCTCCAGAAGATCAAACGTGATGCTGAAGCCTTCCTCGGCGAACCCGTCAAAAAAGCCGTAATCACGGTCCCAGCATATTTCAACGACAACCAGAGGCAGGCGACGAAAGACGCCGGAGCCATAGCAGGTCTTGAGGTTGTGAGGATAATCAACGAGCCTACTGCAGCCGCCTTGGCATACGGTCTCAACAAGCTGGACCAAGAGATGAAGATACTCGTCTTCGACCTCGGAGGCGGAACCTTAGACGTAACTATAATGGAGTTTGGGCAGGGTGTTTTCGAAGTTAAGGCCACATCCGGCGACACTCAGCTTGGCGGAACAGACATGGACAAAGCTCTGGTCGACTACATAGTGGACAGCTATCGGAAGGATACAGGCATCGACCTGCGGAAAGACGCTTCAGCCATGAACCGTGTTAGGGAAGCTGCTGAGAGGGCCAAGATAGAGCTTTCGTCGATGACCGAGACAGAGATAAACCTACCCTACATAGCCTACGACTCCTCCGGTCCTAAAAACCTGTACATGAGGATCAACCGGGCAACGCTAGAAAACCTAGTCAGGCCGATAATCGAGCGATGCCGTACACCCGTGAACCAAGCCCTTCAAGACGCAAAGCTTCAGCCGGAGGACATCGACAAAATCATACTGGTCGGAGGCCCCACGAGGATGCCGATAGTTCAAGAGTTCATCAAGGAGGTTTTGGGAAAGGAGCCTGAGCGTGGAGTAGACCCTATGGAGTGCGTTGCGATGGGCGCTGCAATACAAGGAGCCATACTGGCCGGCGAGATGAAGGACAAGGACATAGTGCTGCTGGACGTGGTGCCCATATCTCTGGGCGTCGAGACGCTCGGAGGAATATTCACGAAGATTATAGACAGAAACACCACGATCCCAATCAGACGCAGCGAGGTCTTCACCACCGCCGCCGATTTTCAGACAAGCGTCGAGATCCACGTGCTTCAGGGTGAGAGGCCTATGGCTGCTGACAACGTCTCTCTCGGAAGGTTCACGCTTTCAGGAATCCCGCCGGCTCCTAAAGGTGTTCCCAAGATCGAGGTGACTTTCGACATCAACGCCGACGGCATACTTACAGTCACGGCTAAGGACTTGGGCACAGGCAGAGACATGAGCATCAAGATAACCGCCCCCCACAGGCTCTCGAAGGAGGAGATAGACCGGATGATACGGGAGGCGGAGCAGTTCGCTGAACAGGACAGGCGGAAGAAGCAGGAGGCTGAGCTGAGGAACGAGGCCGACTCCGTCATCTACACCGTAGAGAAGGCTTTGAACGAGCTTGGAGACAAGGTTCCCGGCGAAACAAGGAAAGAGGTTGAGGAGCAGGTTAGGAAGCTGAAGGAGGCTCTGGCTGGAAAAGACGTGTCAGCCATCAAGGACTCACTGGAGCGTCTGAAGAAGGCCGCTCAGAAAATCGGCGGCGCAGTATACGGCGAAGGCGGTCCCGGCTCGGGTAAGGAACCTAAGAGCTAGCCATGCCTGCTGACGGAAAAGACTATTATGAGATTCTCGGCGTTCCCCGCAACGCAACCAAGGAGGAGATAAAGAGAGCCTACAGAAAGCTGGCTCTCCAGTACCATCCCGACAGAAACAAATCACCCGAGGCCGAGGAGAAGTTCAAAGAGATAAGCGAAGCCTACGCCGTGCTGGTGGACGATGAAAAGAGGAAGCTCTACGACATGTACGGGCAGGCCGGTGTTTCAAGGACATACAGCACGGAGGACCTGTTCCGGTCCACTTGGTTCGACTTCGACGAGTTGTTCAGAGACCTCGGCCTCGGAGGGTTCGACTCGATTTTCGAGCGGTTCTTCGGTTTCCGCAGAAGGCCTCAGCAGCCTTCCCCAACATACGTCGAGGCCGAGTTAAGTTTGAAAGAGGTTCTGACGGGCGCTAGGAAGGAGGTTCCCATAACAACGGCTCAAACATGCGGCAGATGCGGCGGCACAGGCGGAGAGCCCGGACACGTTGACAGATGCAGCGCTTGCAACGGCACAGGACAGAAGGTCGAACGTGTTCAGACTGGATTCATGTACTTCACCTCGGTCACTACATGTAGCAGATGCAGGGGAACTGGCAAAGTCGTGAGGAAGGCGTGTTCGGCTTGCAGAGGGCTGGGGGCCGTTGAGAAAACTGAGAAAGTAGTAGTCGAAGTGCCCGCAGGCGTTGCTGACGGAGACTCTGTCGTCATAAGGGAGAAGGGGCTCTACGACCATGAGGTTGGAAGAAGGGGAGACTTGGTTGTCCGGTTTAGGATAAATCTGGGCAAGCAGTTCAGCCTAGACGGCGACACGCTGGTAATGCACCTGCCCGTTTCTCCAAGCGAGGTTGCGGCGGGCAGAGAGGTGTCGGTCAAGTCCTTCGACGGTCCTCTAAAGATTAAGCTGAGGAGGGAGAACCTCGAGACGCCGGTGGTCTTCAGGGGGAGGGGTCTGCCTATGAGGAACGGCCGACGAGGAGACCTCGAAGTTAGGATTAAGCTGGTGCTTCCTAAGAGTCTCAGCCACCAGCAGCTCAGGCTCTACGGCGAGCTTTTGCCCGTCGAATCCCAGTATATGGATGAGGAGAGGAGCCGCCTCTTCTCTGAGTGATTTTAGAAACGTACATCAAAGGATACTTCAAGCTGTTTACGTAGCTCATCCTAGCGGCGACGACGTATTCGCCGTATGCAACCTCCACCTCAACATCCAAGTCCTCTGGGTCTACTGTGCCGTACCTGTATAGGCCTGCTTTTCGTACCCGTGGTTTTATCCTCAGCTTCACTTTTCTTCTGTAGGGCTGGAGGAGGAAGCTTCTCTCAACAGCTCTCTCTATGAAATGCTTCACTTCGCCCGACACTGGAAAACCAGCAACCGTGTGGACTATCGCTCCTAGTGCTATGCCCGCCTCAAAAACAGCCCTCTCCCTGTCGGTGAAACCCTGAGGAAAAAACCTCTTTGCAACTCTCTCAGCCGCTCGCATGGTTTTGCATCAACCTACTCCGCTAAGTGTTTTTGCAGGCAAAAGGTATTTAGAGACGGCCAAGGCCCCAGAGCTTGTTATGGACCCGGTCGAGCGGTTCTGCAAAACCTACGAGGAAGCTAGGCGCTCGCCTACGGATGACAACCTCTACAAGCTGCTTGAATCCCTTCTTCCTTTCTCGCCCGCTGGAATTGAATGGGGTTTGGAGGTTTCGAGCCTAGCTGGAGTCACGTACATGCTTGAGGACGGAAAAGTGGTGGCCGTCAAGCTTTCCAGAGACGAGTTCGGACCCTTCATGCAGACATCGGTCGCCGAAATACCTCTTTCATCCATCCCCTCGGCAGCTCTGAAAAACATACGGGACGTAGAAAACTTCGTTCAAAGAATAACAACTCACCTGCAGGACTGGGCTTCCCGAATGCCCTTGAACAACGAGAGAAAAAGCCTGGTCGAAGCGTTCATCAAGAAGCTGAAGGAGTCTGGTATATCTTGATTCAGGAAGTGGTTGTTGAAAACGTTGAGGGAGAGTATCCTTTCAAGGTTTTCAGAGGTAGGGTTGTCTGGAGAGGTATAGCTGCTAGGTTTGAAGGAGTGGTCTACCAAAGCGTTGGAGGGCCCAACGTCAGTGCTTCGGTTGTTGAAGAAGACCTCGATGCCCTCGTCAAACAGGGAGTTTCAAAAGAGGAGCTTGCTTCGCTCCAGCTGGAGCTTCAGCAGAAAATACTCAACGGCGAGGTAAAGATTGATGGAGGCTGATAAAGTAGTCAAAACTATAAAACAATCGTTCGAGCTTTCGAAAAACGGCTTAGCCGACGAGCTCCTCGACCTACATGACCTCAGCTACACGAGGTTCAGCGACTTACCGCCGTTCAGGCTTCAGAGCAGGGAGGAAGCGGTCAAGCTGAAGCTCAGCTTGATGACCGAGTTAATCGACTTCGACTACAGGATGACGGAGCCTTCGGTCTCAGTTTTGGGAGACGTTGCAGTTGCTGCGTTTGTCATGAGGTACAGGGGCATGGCTGTCAACAACTACGCCTTCGAGGGCCGTATGGTTGACTCGACTGTGAGATGCAGCATGGTTCTGAAGAAGGTGGACGGCCGGTGGAAGATAGTCCACGAGCATGTTTCACGAGTTCCCGAAGGTTTTTCACCTGATTAGAGAAACGACTTCCGGCGGCGTCTTGGCCAACTCCAGATATCCTCGAAGGGTTTTTCCGAGCTCGTAGACAAAGTGCATTTCAGCAGGAGCCCCGTCCAGGCCGTCGAAAACCCCCTTCGCCCTAACATAGTATAAGGCGATGTCTCTCTTCAAAGCCGGGCATCTATGGTCCAGCTGCTGGGAGTCGCCGACCTGCAGAACATCAAAAACAGGCTCCTCGCCCGCCTTGCACACAAGAACAACCCAGTGCTTCGAAGGCTCTGGCTCGGGCAGCATGCCCTCCGTGCTGCCCAACACTTCAGGACCGCGTAGGCCTACACGCATAATTCCACAGCGTCTGCAACGCCAGGCTTCAACAACTTTCAGAAGCTCATTCTTCATGTATATGTTTAATGCGCCGTGGTAGACGTAGTCGTGGCCCTCTGAGCAGTCCAAGCCCTAGCCCTGCTTCCTCAGGATGACTGTCTCGCCCTTGTAAAGGCTTTTGAACTGTTCGGCGTCCCTCTCCGAGCCGACGATGGCTCCGTAGTGCATCGGTATTGCTACAGCTGGCTTCAGAACGTTGGCCGCCTCAACAGCCTCCGAGGCCGTCATGACGTATGTGCCGCTGACCGGCAGCAGCGCTACGTCCGCCTTGACATCCTTCATCTCTGGGATGAAGTCTGTGTCGCCTGCATGGTAGATTGAAACGCCTCCGACGGTCACGACGTATCCTACCCCGCCGTACTCCCGTGGATGGAAAACTTTACCGGGCTCACGGAACTTGTTGACGTTGTAGGCGTGAACCGCCTTGACTTGAACGCCTTCGACCTGCAGAGAATCGCCCGGAGAAACGTATTTGACATTTCCTTTACCGAGTTTCTTCAGCTCGTGCTCGCAGTTTTTAGCCGCAACTATCGTCGTCTTGTCGGTCGTAATCTTCTTCAGGTCGTCTAGGCTTAGGTGGTCGAAGTGGTCGTGGGTTATCAGAACTATGTCGGCTGGAGGGCCGGATGATATTTTGTAGGGGTCGATGTAGATTGTTTTGTCTTTTTTTATGAGGTAGGCGTCGTGGCCTAGCCACGTGATTTCAACATCTTTGTACCTGTATGTCATCTCCATTTGGAGGTGATGCGTGTCTTTAAAGTTTTTCCGCCTGAAAGAAATCCAACAACCTGCTCTACCAGTTTCTCCAGCCTCTCCTCCAACGCATCGCTTCCCATGAAAAGCAGGTTGAAGCTGCTGAACATCGGTGAAAACCTGACCTCCGCCATCTTGTCCGACAAAACTACGGCGAACAACTCCTCAAGCCTGCAGAAGCTGTTTTTACACCTAGCCCTCAAACCTCCTCCAACGTCTTTGACGAAAAGCAGGTCCCCCGCTCCTGACACCTCAACACCGCAAACACATCTCAGCAAAGTTCAAACATAAATGATAATGCCGGTATTTTACCTGCATGATAGACGTACACTGCCACTTGACCGAGGAGCCTCTCTACGGAAGCCTTTCCAGAATACTTGAGGAGGCGAAGGTTTCTGGAGTAGCGTCTTTGATTACCTCGGGTATTGGTTTTGAGGATTGCTTGAAAGCGTTGGAGGTTGCCGACAGAAAGTATGTTTTTGCCTCGCTGGGGATCGAGCCATACGCCCTCGAAAACTATGAGAAAGTTATGGAACTCATCATGCGCAGCAGAGACAGGATAGTTGCAGTAGGCGAGGTAGGGCTCGACTACTACTGGGGAGGCAGGGAGACCCGTGAAACTCAGGTTAGAGTTTTCAGAGAGTTCATAGAGCTGGCAAAGACGCTCGACCTACCCATCGTCGTCCACAGTCGGAGTGCAGGCCGGTATGCGCTGGACGTTCTGATCGAATCTGGGGCTGAGAGGGTTGTGATGCATGCCTTCGACGGGTCCGCCGGAGAAGCCGTCAGAGGAGCTGAGAGAGGTTTTTTCTTCTCCATACCCCCTTCTGTCGTACGTTCCGAGCAGAAGCAGAAGCTGGTCAAGAGGGTGGGTCTTGAGAACATGCTTCTAGAAAGCGACGCCCCGGTCCTAGGCCCCGAACGAGGCGTGGTCAACACACCGTCGAACATCAGGATATCAGCCGAGACAATAGCCCGCCTCAAGAAAATTCCCTTCGAGAATGTTGTGGAGAAGACCACGGAGAACGCCAAAAACATTTTTAACATTTGAGCACTGATGAAGGTGGAAAATTCTTGACAAGCATCACGCATCTTCCATGGGTTGAGAAATACAGGCCACGGACTCTGGATGAAGTGGTGAACCAAGACGAAGTCGTAGCCACGCTAAAGAACGTTGTGGCCTCAAAGAACGTGCCTCACATGCTTTTCACGGGCCCGCCCGGAACGGGAAAGACAGCAACAGCCCACGCATTCGCCCAAGAGCTGTACGGCCCGAGATACCTAGAAGACGGTCTGTTCGTCGAGATCAACGCATCGGACGAAAGAGGCATCGAGACTATCCGTGAGAGGGTAAAGACCTTCGCTAGGACGGTGCCTTTCAGCGGCGTGGGTTTTAGGGTTCTTCTGCTGGACGAAAGCGACCAGCTTACCGACGCCGCCCAGCATGCTTTCAGAAGGACGATGGAGCAGTTTTCGGCGACTTGCAGGTTTATTCTGGCCGCAAACTACAGCAACCGAATAATCGAGCCCATACAGTCGAGATGTGCTGTGCTGAGGTTCAAGCCCCTGACTCTGGATAGCGTGGGACGAATGCTCAGAAAGATAGCGGAGGCCGAGCGGTTCAGCCTCGACGAAGAGGCTGTCAAAGCCGTTTACGACTTCTCAGTCGGCGACATGAGAAAGGCTATCAACATTCTCCAGTCTGCGGCGGCTCTTTCTAGCAAGGTCGATGAGAAAACCGTCTACCAAGTGATGGGGCTCGTAAGCCGGGGAGAGGTAAGACGCATGCTCGAGCTGGCGTTAGACGGCAAGTTTGCGGAAGCCCGTGAACTCCTGCGCAACCTCATCTACTTGGACGGCCACCAGCCTCAAGACATAGTTTCATCGATGTCGAGGGAGATTACAGCTCTAAACGTCTCGGACGAGGATAAGATGAAGCTGATTGACTTCTTGGGGGAGACCGACTACCGCATAGCTGAGGGTGGAACACCTGAGGTTCAGCTGCTTGCTTTTCTAGCTAAGCTGAGCCTGATGAAACGAGTTTGAAACATGTCGCAACAGTCAACCGTCCCATGGACGGAGAAGTACAGGCCGTCCAAGGTTTCCGAAGTCGTAGGCAACAAGGATGCCATAACCGAGTTTCTCGGCTGGGTTGAGGGATGGCTGAAAAAGAAACCTGTCAAGAAAGCTGCCATGCTCTACGGCCCAGCAGGAGTAGGTAAGACCTCGCTGGTCCACGCCTACGCCAACGAAAACGGTTGGGAGGTGATCGAGATGAACGCCAGCGACTTCAGAACAAGAGAGAACATCGAGCGGATTGTAGGCGCCGCATCCTCGCAAGCCTCGATAACCGGGGCACGGAACAAAATAATTCTCGTCGACGAGGTTGATGGAATAGACGCTCGTTCCGACTCGGGAGCCGTGGCCGCACTCATCCAGATAATAGAGGAGACGAGGGCCCCTATAGTGCTCGTGGCCAACGACCCGTGGGACCCCAAGCTGGGGCCGCTGAGGGAGAAGGCACTACTGATACAGTTCAGACGGATTCCAAAGCCCAGCATCACGGCCCATCTAAGGAGGATAGCTCAAGCCGAGAAGCTCAAGCTTTCCGAGCAGGTTGTTAAGGAGGTGTCGGAGAACTCCGACGGCGACCTCCGCTCTGCGATAAACGACCTCCAGATGCTGGCCTCTGCCGGAAGCTCGGGCTTGGGGCTGGCGGAGCGCTACAGAAAAGGCGAGATATTCAACGCTTTGGCTAACGTGTTCCATTCAAAAAACTTCGAGGAAGCCGTGGAATCCTTCAACAACCTTGAGATGGAGCCCGCCGACTTTTTAACATGGGTGTTGGACAACGCTCCTGACCAGCTCACGCCGCAGGAGCTTGCGGACTCGATGGAGTATCTGTCCAAAGCCGACCTCTTCCTACAGAGAATAAACGTCAAGCAAAAATGGAGTCTCCTACGCTACGTCATCCCGTTCATGACCGCCGGAGTGGCCTTATCTCGGAGAAAGCCCCCAGCCAAATACGTGAAGTTTAGCTTTCCCAGCAGAATAAGATATTTTGGCCGTGTTAGGGCGGAGAGGGAGAAGCTGGACAGGATTTGCGCCAAGATTGGCGCTGCTCTTCACATGTCTAGAAGAAAAGCCCGCACTGAGATGCTGCCGTATCTAAAGATACTGATAAGCTCAGACGGCGAGGAGCTTGTGAAGTTTTTCAACCTCACAGACGACGAGGCTGAATATCTCAGAGGCGGCGAGGTTGTAAGCAGGCGCAAAAGGCCTAGAAGTTGACGTCTTTCATCAGCTCTTTCTCGAGAAGCTGGACAGGTATTCCCGGAAGATAGATGTATGTTTTCCTCCCCCTAGCTCCTTCGCTCCGTATGCTGAGCCTGAGAAAACCTAGGTCTTGAAGCTGTTGAAGAGTCTCCCAGAAAGTTGTGTAGCCCTTGGCCTCCGTCTTAAGCTCTTCGCAGACAACTTTGTAGTACTGGAAAAGGTCGGATGCTGTGATGGCCGTCCTGTTGCCCGCTAAGCCTCGAGCCGATGCGAGCAGAACAATTCTCTCGTCTTTCGAAAGATAAGCAAGGTTCTCTCTCCTTATAGTCGGGTATACGCTGGCCAGAGCTTTCCTAACATGCTCAGCTTCGACTGTTGAGCTTCCGTCGGCCTCTGCATACTTTCCTGAACGCCAGAGGATGTCTATGGCGTATCTTGCGTCTTTCCTCTCGGCGGCTGCCTGCGCTATGAATTCCAGCACCTCATCGCCCAAGGCGTTTCTGTTGAAAGCCTCCTCAGCCCTGTACCGCAGAATCTCAAGAAGCTGCGTGTAGTCGTACTCGCTCAGGTGTATGTTGTTCCCACCCATGCCGCTGAGGGTAGGGGTGTCGAGCCTTTCGAGGAAGTCAGGCTCACGGAAAATCAACATCAACGAAACCAACCCCGCCTCCTCAACGCCCTCCCCCATCCTAGTCAGGAAATAAACCGCCTCGCCTCCCTCTTCAGAGATCAGGGCCTCAACCTCGTCGAGGCAGAGGATTAGACGAAGGCCGCTTGAGCGGAGAAACTTGGCGAGAACCTCGAAAACCTCTTCGTCGGAGTATCCTCTTCTCGGAAGGTCTAAGCCCAGCTGCTCAACCGTCCTTCTCAAAACCGTGTAGAGCGATTTGTTGATCCTGCAGTTGACGTAGGCGAACCTGACCTTTCTGCCCAAAGATCTAGATTCACGCTCGAAGCCGGTTCCAAAAAGCTTCGCCAGACTCGTCTTACCGGTTCCCACTGCGCCCGTTATAAACACCCTAACTTGGAAAGGATTAGCCTCATTCAAAAGGGAGGAGAAAAACGACTTGAGAAGCTTGAGCTCGTTCTCCCGGTAAAGCAGCTTCTCAGGCACGTACTCGGGGGAGAGTTTTTCCTCGCTCTTGAAGACCGGCATACCCCGTCGTCATACGTCTAGCGGCGGCATTAAAGATTGAGAGTTGGCTGAAAATGGGCTGAGGCTTAAATGATGGCTCGGGTAGTAGAGCCGGGTTGGCTGAAATCTGGGAGATAAAGGAGGGAGTTGAGGCGATAGAGCTGGACAGGGATGTGGAGAAGCCTGTGCGATGCTTCCTTCTTCCTCACGGAGACAGCTACATCCTCGTAGACGCTGGATACCCTCAGACGGCCAAACATCTGCTGAAAGCCCTCGACAAACACCGGATACAATCCATTCTGCTAACACACCTCCACATAGACCACTCAGGAGGAGCTCAAGCAGTAAAAACAGCAAAATCAACGACGCTAATTTATCACGAGAGAGAATTTCAGACAATTAGCAAGCTGCTCGGGGCAAAGCCGTGGTTTACTAAAGTCTTCAAAGAGTCTGGTCTACAGGTCTTGGAGAAGTTCCTCGAGTATGCACGCAGCATTCCGAGCCCCGACGAATTCGCCGTCGACGGCCTGCGTTTCGGAGAATGGCGGCTCATTCACACGCCCGGCCACACAGCAGGCCACATGATAGTCGTGGGTGAGGAGGTCGGCATCACGGGCGACCTGATTCTCCAAGAAGACACTTCAAATGTCGCATACATACCATTCGACAACTACCACCCATTAACGGAGTACTTGAAGAACCTCACGAGGCTAACTAAGATGAAGCTGAGCTTACTGGCCACGTCGCACGGTCCTCTGCTCAAGGACTGTCGACAGAGAGTGGCTGAAATCTACGCCCATCACCGCCAAAGGCTTAGGGAGGTTTCGAGGGCTGTTGAAAACGGGCTAGAAACAGCTCTGGAAATCGCTCAAGAGATAAAATGGTCTAAGGGAAACTTCTCACAACTCACGCCCTTCGACAAATGGCTGGCCTTCCTCGAAACACTCTCCCACCTCGACTTCCTCGTCGAAACAGGACATCTGGTGCAGAAACCTGGAATGGTCTACAGCATTAACGATGAAAGCTGTTGGGTTAGGGTTGAGGAGGAGCTGCGAAAACTTTCAGAAGACAGGTTCCAAGAGCGGCTTTAAACGCAACGTTTTATAGACGCTGGTAGGGGGAAAAATTCATGCCTAAGCACGCCGAAACCCTATCTCTAACCGTAACATTACTGATAGCCTGCTGTCTGACCCCACAACCAGTCAGCTCTCTTAATCAACTCCAGCAGTCGGAGGATTACAGAGTTCTACCCATTGACGGAGAACTCTTCGTAAACGTTTTCTTTTACGACGTTGACCTCAGATGGTTCGAAGCAAGAGACCTCAGACACCTGCTAGACCTCTTAGTAGAGACTAATTTGATCAGGCCTGTTGCGAAGTCTCAGCTGTACTCTATAGGACGGGAGCAAGAGTTTGTGCCGTTTGAGTTCGAAGTCAAGCTTAGGCTCATCATACCTTCGACTAGGGTGCAGCAGGAGTTCCGTGAGCTGCTTAGGTCAGCCCAGTCCCGCACGCCTTTCCAAATAGCTCAGCAGGCTATCGAACATGCAACCGCCTACAACATGCCTCTTGCATGGGTTGACCAGACAATCAGGGCCCGGGACGCTTTAGCTGTCTTCTCGCTGCTCACCGACAAATATTATCCGGAGGTGGCGGGAAAGCACGCTATATTCATCTTTTGCGGAATACCGGCGATGGGGGGAAACAGGCCGGCCGTGTACTACACTTTCGGACAGTCGTCTGACTCAGGGAGATATTTAACGGATTTTGGGATAAAAATCTTCGGAGGACCGTGGTGGGGTAGGTACTACTACGTCGACCTTTGCTCTTACCCGCCTCCAAGGTTCTACAGGGAGTTCAAACCGATTTTCGAATTTGGCACGGCAACGGAGAGGATATACCACATCGCCAGTGTAATAGACTTGATAATCGACATGGAGTTTGTCAAATCGCTCGTCTACAAACCGAGGTACAACATCCAAACATTCCTCGACGTAATAGTCATCGACGCAACGGTTGCTGGCGTCGGGTACGACATGATGGTGAGGTATTTTGACCCTGAAATGCTTGCTAAAGCCATGAGAACCCTGATGCCCTACAACTTCTTCTCGGTCCGGCTTCGTGAAGTAGACTTTAGAACAGTGCCTGAGCTCAGTCAGGCAATCGTGTATGATCCAGGTGGAATTCTGCTTATGCCGGACAAAGCTTACGATATTCTGAAGAAACGAGGATTCATCGACGAATCTATTCGGCAATCTCTTGACTACATTCCAGCCATCATACTGTACACAACCACAACCTCGTGGGTGGCGAGTCCCGGAACCCTCGGAATAGCCATACCTAGGAGCGACAACCCAGCTCTTCCCTTGGTTGCAACAGGAGCAACATACCACGAAGTAGTAATCACCGAAGGCCTTACACCTACTGTGATCCATGAAGTGGGGCACACTTTAGGGCTTAGACACCCGCACGACGACTTCGATGAGCGGCAAGGTAGAAGTGTAAGCTCTATGGCCATGACCTACTTCACGGAAACGATAATGAGCTACAGCAAGTCTTGGGTCGGAGCGCTTCAACGCGAACAGATCTTCGACGACCTGTACCCTCTTAGAACCTTCTGGAGTATATTCGACCTAGACGCTCTCGACAGGGCTGTTGTTGCGATTATGCTTCAAGAGTATGAAGCGAACTATGAAGAAATTCTTTCTCAGTTAAGCAGCAACGGCTTAAAGTCCGACGATGTTCCCGAAATTATGCAGCTCTTGGATCTGGCCAGACAGTTCGCATGGAAGGCCGTCGAAGAGTTTAGAGACCACAACTACTTCGACAGAGTCGAGTTCAAGGGGTTAGGTGCTCAGCTTGTCTCAGCCCTAGACTATGCGTTTGCAGCGTCTCTTTTGACGGGCAACATCAAAAACTACTACCTGCCGGCTGTAATCTACGAGTCAAACCGCCTAGGCGCTCAAGCCGCCAACCTGAGGCAGAGCCTCTCTTCTCTTCAAGAGGAGGTCGAGAGGTCTAGAAGAGCTTTGGAAGACTCTCAGCGAACTCTTCAGCAGAAAAGGGCTGAGCGTGATGCGCTGGAGAGGGAGGGCGACTCGCTTAGTGCAGATGTTCGGAGAGCTGAGCAGAGAGTTGCCGAAGTTAGGAGAATAAGGGAGGATATTTCACGAAGGGAGTCTGAGTTGAAGCAGCTGGGCGACTCTATTCAACGCTCTGAAAGTGAGCTATCGTCCTTGAGGGGGCAGACAACGTTGCTGTCAGGTGTGCTGGCTGTTGAAGCCGTAGCAGTAGCTGCGGCAGTTATGTGGCTGAGGAGGATGTCAAAGAGGAGGCTTCCACCACCGCCTCCACCGCCCCCGCCCCCACCATCTACATACCTCTCCTAAAGCGGTTCACGATAACAGCGGCCACAGCTGCTATTGCAAAAATCACAACCATAAGCAACGTTCCCGCATTCCTCAGCACACCGGCCTCTCCCTCCAGGGCATCAAGGCTTCTTCTACCCTCAGACAGTCTCCTTTCAAGCTCCTCTTTCTTCGACTGAAGCTGCTCAAGCTGGGCCGCATCCTCAGACAGCTCCCTCAGCCTCTTCTTCAAAGCTTCGTTAGTGTCAGACGCCCTCTTGACTGCCTCCTCAACGTTTCTGAGGTCAGCGGCTGTTCTCTCAGTTTCCTGCCTAATGCTGTTCAGAGTTTGCGTCAAACGCTCTATGTCTATGCGTAGGGCTTCTAGCTGTGGACGAAGCCTCTCGTTCTGCGCAATCAACCCCTCGACATAGGTTTTCGCCAGCTCTGTCAAAGCCATAGCCATGAAAGCGTAATCAAAGGAGGATTCCAGCTGAGCACCTAGGCCCTTATAGTCAAGCCGGTTGAGGTAGGTATGGTTTTTGAAGAGTTGGACAGAGGTCTTTGCGTATTGTTTTGCGAGGGTAAGGGCGTTGTTCAAGTTTTGTAAATCAGCCAGCCTCAGCCCCACTTGACCGAGCCTATTTATTATTTGTTGGTAGTTTTCCTCGTAGGCGGATAACAGTAATGAGATGACTGCCCGGTCTATGGCGTCCAAGTCGAAGACGCTCCAGTATGTCTTCATGGGGTAGAAGTTCTCCCGGATCGTTCTGCGTTTAATCGCTTCAACCCAGGTTGTTGAATAACTCATGAAAGTTTCGATACCGTCTGTGTAAATCATACGCCCGTATACTTCGTCCCCAGCTTCTTCGTCAAAGTCGTCGTGGGGGTGAGACAAGCCTAGAACATGGGCGATTTCATGCACTACCGTCGCAGCCAACCCCTCATAAAACAGAGAGTAGTATGAAGCTCCTGCAACGGCTACCTCCCCCAACCTAGGGTTCTCGGGATTAGGCAGAGCGATTCCCAGGAATCCATCACCGTCAGGGTCGCTTTCAAGATAAACCCTTGTGTTATAATCAGTGACTACCACTATGGCCGGCACATAGACATAGTCTGCGCTTTCCTCGAACAGTTTCCCAGACCTCTTCAACAGGTCGTAGGCCTTGTAGGCTTCAAAGAGGGCCAAGTTCTTTCCCTGGTCTATTCTTATTATTCCTGTGAAGCCGGGGATTTCGTTCGCTTTGAAAAGCCTTACCTTGAATGTGTAGAGGTTGTAGGGCGTTAGAGTTATGAGAGCTTGCTCTACAGTTTCGATGTCGAAGCTCTGGACGAGCTGGTTGAAGTTCAGCCCCAACTTGGTTGCGTCGACGACGACTATGTCCACGAAGAGCTGAAGCCTGTACCTTGGATAGTAGAGGGTTGATTTGACGAACTGCAGGTCTATTAATTCGTCGACATAGTTTACGAGCATAGCCAACCGCTCGCTCGCTGTGTTAAGGTTTTGTATGGGCCTGTATTCTCGGTAGCCTGTTGGGGCGCAGAGGTCTACGAAAACGTACCTTCCCCACCAAGGTCCTCCGTACATGTTTATCAGAAGTTCGCCGCCGTATTTGCGTGTCTCAGGTATTTGTCCGAACGTGTGGTATATGGGTGTCGAGCCTAGAGCCCTAGCGCCGCAGATGAAGAATATCACATGGTTTTTGAGTATATCTGGGGCGTGTTTTCGGGTTAGGTCAACAAGCATCTTTAAAGCTGAGGGCGCGTGTATGGAAGATAAGCTTCCGCTCACCCCTTCTTTCTCCAGTAATTCTCTGGGTGTAGGATTGTTGAGGCTTCTCAGCAAAAGCCTAAACTCCTCTAACGGAACTAGCCTAAACTCCCTCCCCGACAACCGCACCTCAAACTCAAAAGGCGCATACTCGTAAGGCTCACTCCTGTGAAGCACAGCCTTGGCTGTTTTCCTAACGTTGTTCGAAACCAGCCTTAGTATCTCGTCCACGGTCCTCGCCCCGAACAACGTCGGGTCCACGTCGATGAACACCAGCGAAACATCCAGCTGCGACTTGATGGGTAATACTCTGTAATCTTCCTGACCCACGGCGGACTGAGGAATCGTGGATGCGAGGAAAAACACAACCATTAAGCAGACTAGACTTCTCATTAGCCCGTGTTGACGCCCCCAAAATAAAAACTTATCAAAAACACGTTGTTCACGGCGACTATACGGCTGCATCAAGGCAATAACCACACAACTAAAACAGTCCGACGTCATGCGGCGTATCCATATGCTTTGTCTAAACACTAGCGGTTGTTGGGAATTGCTTTTTTGAAAGCGTCTGTCGATGAGAATCAGCCGAGCAAGAAACCTAAAGCACGATGAGCAGAAACTTATAGAAAACGTCCGATAAAGACAAAGCAATAAACCACCCATCAAACTATAAAAAATCGTATCAAGCTAAATGACTTGCGATGATGAGTCTGACCAGTCTGACCGGGTGACTGAGATCTTGAGCTCTGAGCATAAAGGTAATAGAGCGGAGCATGCTTGCTTAGTTCATGATTGTTGAGCAGTTGTTGGCTACGGCTGTCGCTTCCGCCTTCTTTCTCGCCGTTGCTTTTGTTTTGAGGTTTTTCCTCAAACGTAGCTTTCGAGAGGAGCACGGCAAGGTTCTGTACTTAGCTCTGCTTCTTCTGTTAGCGGTTTACGTAGGATACGTCGCCTACGTGTGGAGGTTTTTCGAGTTCGTCGTAGGCTTCCTAGCCACAGCCGGGGCCCTCGGCCTACTCATAGCACTTTCTCTCGTGCCATGGCTTACCGATCTTTTCTCAGGCATTTCGATAGTCTTGGACCCTAGAGTGAACATCGGCAGCGAAGTAGAAGTTGACGGTAAGAGGGGTAAGATAGTCGACATCACTCTCACTAGGACGATTGTTTCGGGAGACGAATGCCTCATACTGGTTCCCAACAGAAAGTTCCGAGACAGCGTTGTTATCGTCTACTCGACGAAGCCCATGGAGAGGTATTTCAAATCCTAGCTACTCTGTTATGACCGGCCTGTCCTTCAGAACGTCGAGGATGCTTTGAAGCTTCGCCGGCACAACGTGAGTAGGCCCAACTATCCTGTCAACGACTTCGTCAACCTTGAACCCCGCTCCCGTGACGCAGCAGACAACCTCGTCGCCTGTGTCAAGAACTCCCTCGTCCCGCATCTTCTTGACAGCTGCCACGGTCACAGCTCCTCCGGGTTCTGCGAATATTCCGGCGTGTTTGCTCAGCAGCTTGATGGCTTCGACCGTCTCCTCGTCTGAAACAGCTTGGCATGTTCCGCCTGTTGTTCTTGCCACCGTCAACGCATAGGCTCCGTCTCCGGGTGTTCCTATGGCTAGGCTTTTCACCAGCGTCTCTGGTTTTTTGACGGGCCTGATTTCATCGGTTCCGGCTGCGTAGGCTGTTGATATGGGTGAGCATCCTTCAGGTTGAACGCCGTGGAAAACTGTTTCAGCGGATTCCAGAACACCGAACTGCTCCAACTCCCTCAAGCCCTTGTGCAGAGCTCCGAACAAGGCTCCGCTCGCCATGGGTACGACGATGTGCTGAGGAGCACGCCAGCCCAGATGCTCGACAACTTCGTACATCATGGTCTTGGAGCCTTCCACATAGTAAGGCCTCAAGTTAACGTTCACTATTCCTACGTCGCTTCTGTCGACCAAGAGGTATGCGAGGCGGTTTACGTCGTCGTATGTTCCGTCGACCAGTATTACGTTGCCTCCGTAGATAGAGGCCTGTTTCACTTTGGGAAGCTCGACTGTGTCGGGCATTAGCACGAAGCCAACCAAGCCTGCTGCAGCTGCGTGGGCTAGAGTGGCTGAAGCGAGGTTTCCCGTCGAGGCGCATCCAACTATGTTTATTCCGAATTCCCTAGCCTTCGACACAGCTACAGAGGACGGCCTGTCTTTGAAGGAGTAGGTTGGGTTTACGGTGTCGTTTTTAACGTAGAGGTTTCTTATCCCAACGGCTTTGCCCAGCTCTGTCGACCTGACTAGAGGCGTCCCTCCCGCTCCGATGTCAACCCTGTGCTGTTTCTGGACAGGTAGAAGCTCTGCGTACCGCCAAACTCCTCTGACCCCGCTTGACGAAACCCTATCTCTCCATCCATCATGCAAGCCGTCGTAGACGACGTCAAGAGCGCCGAGACATCTGTCGCATACATTCCTGAGCTCGGGTGGAAACTCGGCTTTACAGTTCCGGCAAACCAGTTTTAGCTCCGACCACCTTGTTTTTCAGCGTTAACCGCTGTTTATAAACATATTCGTCAGGCTTGAAGTATCAGCTGAAGGTCGCTGTACCTTATCGTCATTCCGAACCTCTCCTCCCTCTCCTTCATGAACCTGTAGCACCGCACGACTAAAGGCATGTGCTTGACGAGGCTGAGCTCACCGGCCTGCCTCAGCTTGACCATTCTGTAGACGTCTGCGAAGGGCTTGTAGACTTCGAGAACTTGGTTCACATACGAGTCTAGGTCTTCGATGTTCTGCACGAACAGCTCAGCGCATTCTAGGCTTGGGACGATGCCTTCGCCAAGCATCGGGAAAACCGTGCCGACAGATTCCCCGACGCCGACGACTTTTCCAGCAACAATCGGCTGGCTGAGCTCTGGAGGAGTTATCCGGACGGCCTTTCCCTGCTTGACGACTATCTCGCCGCCGTGTATTGAGTTGAATTGGTTGACTTCTCTGACCTGGTTGCTCAGCATGTCGCCTGCTCCAACGTAGGCCGTGTCTCCCTCGAGAGGAAAATACCAGAGATAGCCCGTCCAGCTCTTGAAAATCTTGACATAGAAATCGTCGTAAGGCCTGCCGTTGACATACTTGACCTTATATTCGAAGCACGGGACAACCTCGTCTTTGTAGGGCCTTGGGAGAAGAGCTCTGGTGACTCCCGTGGCATCAACCACAAGGTCGAACTTACTCACCAGATAGTCGAGGTCTGGAGGGTTGCCGTAGGCTGTGTCCAAGCCTTTAACCAGCTCAAGCTGGAGCCTAGCCTTGTCGTATGTGCACAGACCTTTGAGTGGAATCCTAGATGACCTGAAGCCGTTGTCTAGGGTCAAGCTGCCGCCGAGGTGGAGGAGGTAGTCGTCGAAGTCGAAGTCAACCTTTTGCAGAATTTTTTTAATCTCGTTTCTGCTGGTGCCCCATGCACATATAGCTTTGAATTTTTCAAGAGGCTGTCTCTCGAATCCCCTAACCTCATGGCCAAGGTCTGATAGCCTTCTTAGTAGGTATGAGCCAGCTACTCCGAGACCCACCACAGCTATCCTCAAAGCTGTAAACATCACAAGCT
>JANWZU010000088.1 GCA_025054795.1 Candidatus Caldarchaeum sp. | reverse complement strand
TCCAAGACGTAAACTTGAGGCTGTTCAACTACGTGGCTGTAGGAGGCGGTCTAGTCCAGCTTGAAACTCTGGTCTCTGCAGGTTTAGCAGTTGTGCTTGCCGGGTTGCTTGGAACTATTTTTTACAGAACGCGTTTCGTGAAGCAACGTTAAAATAAAAGCCAACCCAAACACAGTTGATAAAGTGAGGGTCGGAATTGGCTAACTGGACCCTGAGCAAGGAGCCAACGCCAATATGCAATCCGCTGTGTAGGTTTTTCAGATGCGCCAAGAAAGTCCTCGACCTCAGAAGAGACCCGCCTTGGTGCAACTGGGTGGACGCGCCCTGCATCGGATATCAGTGCCCCTATGCCCAGTGCTATCAGATGAAGCTTCTGCCCGACGGACGCTGCGGCCTTTTCGTGAAGAGAAAAACTACCGAAGACGTGAAGGCTCCTGCTCTTCACCCGACTCCGGTTGCAAGGGCTAGGAAGAAGCTGGACAGGCTTGGGCTTTGAAGTATAAGCGTGGCCTGATTTGAACAAGGTTGAGATAATACCTGTGAAAGGCCTTCCCTTGGTTGATGAAGGATTCTGTGTTGGCGAAGCAATCGTCGAGGCGTTGGCTAGGTCTGGTGAACGTCTACGAGACGGAGACATAATCGTCGTCGCTCATTCAATAGTTTCCCGCAGTGAGGGCCGTAGAATTAGGCTCTCTGACGTCAAGCCCTCGCCTCTAGCTTCCAAGATTGCTGAATTGATGAACAAAGACCCTAGGCATGTTGAAGTCGTTTTGCAGAACAGCCGCAGAATAGTTAGGATGGGCCGTGAAGTAGTGATATGCGAGACCGAGCATGGGTTCGTCTGCGCCAACGCAGGCGTTGACGCCTCCAACTCTGGAGGAGCAGAGTATGTGATAACGCTGCCCATAGACCCAGACAAGTCTGCAGAGAGGATAAGGAACGAGGTTAAGAAGGCCTCCGGAATAGACGTCGCCGTAGTGATAAGCGACACTTTCGGACGACCATTCAGGAAGGGTGCTGTCAACGTCGCAGTAGGCTGCAGCGGGATAAACCCGTTGAGAGACAGGCGGGGCGAGAAAGACCTCTACGGCCGAACCCTTCTCCCCAAAGTTATCTGCATCGCCGACGAGCTTGCCTCAGCAGCTGAACTCGTGATGGGAGAGGGCGACGAGGGGATACCTGCGGCCGTCATACGTGGCTACAGCTACGACAGAGCCAACGTTCCCGCGAAAGCTGTGGTCAGAAACGAGTCTGAAGATTTATTCCGCTGAACCTAGGAAGGCTTCGTCTATGGACGAGTACGTCGAGGATGTTCTGAAGGCGCTGAAGGCCGTTGAAGGCGGCGCCGAGCCTCAGAAGGTCATGAGGGCCCTGAGCTGGAGAGGAATGGAGGAGTTCGTTGCAACTGCGTGCTCTATGGCTGGGTTCAGATGTGTTAGAGACCTCAGGTTGAAAGCGGGTAGGCGTAGAGCCCAAATAGACGTGGTAGCCGCTACACCGAGCCTCTGCATCGTCATAGACTGTAAAAGGTGGAAAAAACCCCTTGCCGGCAAGACGCTTGCCTCGAACATCCGTAAATCGGTTGAAAGAACGAAGCTGCTGGCCGACACTCTGGAGAGGCTGTATCCAGGTGAAGGACTAGTTTTCTTCACACCCGTAATCCTGGCGTTATATTCAACGGCTACGCAGCCTGTTTCAGGAGTGTTCGTCCTGCCTGCCACAGCTCTGAACGGTCTTCTTAAGAAGCCTGAGGAGCTGCTTCATGGCGCTTTTGTTTCAAAGAAGCTTAGCCCAAAATGGCTGGATTCGTTCGAAAGCTACAACTTAAATCAAGGCAGGACGGTGAAGACACAGTTTGGACAGGCTTTGGGCGCCTTGGAGAATGAACTACATAAAGACAGCTAAGGAACAAACGGAATGCATCTTCTGCGAGGCAGCAAAAACAAAAGACGACGCCTCAAGATACGTAGTACACAGAGGGGCTAAAGCCCTTATCATAATGAACCTCTACCCATACAACAACGGCCACTTGATGGTTTCACCCTACCGCCACATACCCAACCTGACAGACATGGACGACGACGAGATGCTGGACGTGATGAAGCTTCTGAAAATGTCTGTCGAGGTGATAAAGAGAACTTTGAACCCCGAAGGCTTCAACATAGGTGTGAACATAGGAAGGTTTGCCGGTGCGGGAATAGAGGACCACATCCATTTTCACATCGTTCCTAGATGGCGTGGGGACACCAACTTCATGACCACCCTTTCTAACACGAGGGTTCTGCCCGAGACAATCGACCAAACCTACAAGAGGCTTCTCGAGGCTAAACGCTGAGCAAACGGCTCGCAACCTGCTTGTACCAAGGTGATGAAGCGTCTGCCAGCAGGACAACCCTGCTTACGTCGTCCTCAACCACTTTGGAGAATCTTAGCAAACCTCTGAGCTCTTCAGCGAATTCTCTAATGTCCTGAATCGTAGGCATGTTCTCTCTTTTCAGCCTCTTCTGAGACTCCCCCACATGTGTGTATCCTTTGCATTCAACGAAGTCAGGTGAAGCTACCTTGATTAGTTGAGCGTATTTTTCCGGGGAATGCATGTTAACCTCCTTGACCAGCGTGAGGCGTATCACCTTACGGCATGAAAACCTCTTCATCAGCTCCAGCGACCTCAAAAGCCGCTCCCAGCTGTCGGCTACAAGGGGTTTGCTTGCCTTGAAATGCGTCTCTTTGTCCGGTCCGTATAGGCTGATGTAAAGCGACGTCGGCTGCGCCTTGTTTAGGAGCTCCTCCAGCTTCTCAGGCATCGTTCCGTTGCTGACTAGGAAGGTTGTCATTCCACGGCGTGTTGCCTCGGCTATCAGCTCAGGCAGGTAGGGGTACAGGGTCGGCTCTCCGTCGAGTGAGATTGCTATGTGCTTCGGCTCCATGGCTTCCATAAACCTCTGCCTAGAAACCTTTGGGTTTCCGCCGAAGCCTGAAAGAAGCTGTCGATGCTCCTCAACAACTTTGTCGAGGATTTCTTGTGGGTTGTCCCACTCGCCGTCGAAAGGCTGGACCCTGTTAAGCGTGTGGAATCGCCAGCAGAAAACGCACATCATGTTGCAGTACTGGACTGAAGGAGTCATCTGGATGCATCTATGGCTGTCGATGCCGTACCAGCTTTTGTAGCAGAGCTTCCCACCTCGAAGAGCCGACTTAGTCCAGTGGCAGACCTTCACGGCAGAGTGCCTACCGACCACACGGTAGCCGGCCTGCTCAAACCTCTCAACCTGGCCTACACTAGACCGGGAGGGCTTCTTCACCTGATTCAAAGGCACTGTTTGAGCCAATCCTATCAACAGGTTTTTCGCCCTGCCTTAAATGTTTCCGTCCATCCATAAATCCAACAGGTTCTTAGGGGTGAATTATGAAGCTGGCTGTCGTGGGCGGTTTGACTCTAGACCTGCTTGACGACAAACCGATTGTTGGCGGCCCACCTTGGTATGCGGGGACAGCGGCCCACGCATTCGGAGCCCGGGTTTCTCTATACTCAGCCGTGGGAGAAGACTTTCTACCAACTCACTTTCGTGCCCTCGGAGAAGCTGAGCTGAACTACTCAAACGTCGTTACACATCTCGGACAGAGAACATACTGCTTCAAACCGACATTCACCAAGCACGGCAGAAGGATGAAGCTTGTGGCCAAGGGCCCTGAAATAAAGCCTGAAAATCTGGAAAACATAGACGCAGACGCCGTAATCGTCTCACCCGTCTTCAAAGAGGTCGAAAAAAGACATTTGGGAAAGATAAGAGCACAGATGCTGGCGGTAGACCTTCAAGGCTTTCTGAGAGACGTCGACGCCGAAGGCAACATATCTCTACGGCCCAAACAGCTCGATAAAGTTCTGAAGACCGCAGACCTTATCCACTGCTCGGAGGAGGAGGCGCTAGCCCTCTTCTCAGCCGATTCACTGATGAATGCGGCGTCAGCCTTCTTCAGAAAAGGTGTTAAACTGTGTTTGGTCGGGGCCCGGGATGGGCTTTACCTAATCGAGGGCAGTCAGGTTTGTTTCATCAAACCGAGTAGGTTCGAGAACGTCGTTGACACAACTGGAGCGGGAGACATCCTGACAGGAGCGTTCACAGCCTTGATTCTGTCCGGCCTCTCAGCTGAACAATCTGCCGCCGAGGCCCTAGCAGCCGTCATGTTGTCGTTGAAAAATCCGCCGCCAAAACGAGTCCCTGAAAAGCTTGACACTACCCAGCTGTCTTGCCGGGTTGTTTGGAGGAAGTCTGTGCATTAGATTTTCTAGCTTTCGAGAGTAGGCTTCGGGTCTTGGCGGTAAGAGAAGGATACTTTTCTTTTAGGGCTGCCTCCACTATTGTAGCCAGCTCGTCGCTGATGCTGTACCTAGGTATTACGCTTTTTCTGTAGTTCAAGATTCCGGTGGCTAGTGGCGAGTAGAATGCTAGCCTAGGCTGCCTAAGCGCCTGTTTAACAGCGTTCCTCAGGATTTTTTCGTCTATTTGTTCTGTCTTCTTTTTCACGCTGTTGTAGTTTACCTTTTACCTTTTAACTTTTACTAGAAGCCTCGTTTGTTAAGGTATTGTTTGAAAAATCAAACATAGTATAAAGGAGACGAGCAAAACAACCCGAAACGTAATGAAGTTTGTGTTGAAATATGATGCTTTGGGTAAATCAACGGTCTTTGAGATAAACCATAACAGGGTGTTCATTCGAGGGGGTTTAAGCTGGGTAGGACACCTAAACAATATCTGACTAGGCTAATCGGGTGGAATATCGCACAGATGGAACGACAAAACAATAGCAGATGGATTGGACGGCATTTTAAAGTGTTCGAAAAACAAAACAATTGAATAAAACAAAAAACGAGGGCAAACTAAGAAAGGTATACGTTAAAAGGTTTACCCTGATGAACGGTCTGCGACATGCTTGACAACTTTTTCTGGACGAAGGCTTTGAACAACATGGTCAAAACCTTTGTTCGGGTCGCTCTCTTCGCCGCAGGTGTATATGTCCACGGTGGCGTATCTGTACTGCTGCCATGTATGAACGGCTACGTGGCTTTCCTTGACGAGTGCGATGACCGACACCCCTCCCTTCTCTCCTCCGAACTTCCACGACCTCAGCGAAACCAACGTCATCCCAGACAACTTCACAGCGTCCAAAATTACCTGCCGGAGAAACTTCTGGTCCTTCAGCAGTTTTTCTGGACATCCGTATAGGTTGCCGAAGACATGCTTACCAACTATCTGTTTTTGCACGATTCCACTCTGCAGCATTCCTGTATCTACGAACCTCGAAAACGTGCATAAAATCATGACATATAAATCATTTTCTCAGACCTCCGACATGCTCACAGAATTTCACCATTTTTCGTCTGCTAAATGTTTTTTTTACCGCAAAAATACGTAGATTTACGCTCAAGCTGTTGTCTGAAATTTTTGGCCACGAAACATAAATTAGACACATAAACAGTTGAACAGTCGATGAGCATTCCCAAGCCGGGAGTATATCAGAAAGGCGAAATCAATTTACAGCAGTTGTTCTCTTCGGTGCTTGGGGAGGTTTCAGACGGATCCTGCGGTGCGGCTGCTTTTTTCGTAGGAATAGTGAAAAGAAGAGGCAGGGGAGATGTTGAGGTTGGGAACCTCTTCATGGAATCTTATCAAGAGCATGCAAACCGTGCGCTGGAAAGGATCTGCAGCGAAGTGAAAGCAGAGTACGGGCTGGTTTTTGTCGGTGTCTGGCATCTACTCGGAATGTTCGACTTAGGGGAGGCCGTCGTGATGGCTGCGGCTGCCGGCGAGAGGAGAGAGGAGGTGTTCAACGGACTCCGGAAAGCTGTCGAGCGGTACAAGAGAGAGCCAGCCCTGTTCAAAAAGGAAGTCTACGTGGACGGAAGCGAAACATGGATAGAGGGAGCATGAAGGTAGCTACAAAGTACTTTGCTTTCCTGCGGGAAAGAGTTGGGAAGGACGCTGAAATTTTTGAAATGCCTGAAGGTTCAACCGTCGCCGACTTCATCGAGCTTGTCAAGTCGGTACACGGAGATAAGCTCCAGAACGATTTTACGGGGGTTGGGTTGAGGGCTGGTTTTGCCTTGGCTGTCAACGGCGAAAACGTTGACAGAACGTTGTGGCGGACAACAAAGCTGAGGGACGGCGACGTTGTTGTCATTCTGCCTCCGATAGCGGGAGGCGGTCATCTAAAGCTTGGAAGCCTAACACCTCTCTGCCCTTGGTATCTCCCCGTGTAGGGTTTCTCGACGGTTGAGGAAAGCCTAGCGAAGACAACATGCAAGAACCTGTCTCCCGAGTAAAGCCTCACCGGGAAGTCGCCGCCAACTAGCTCGATTGTCAGCTCACCCTCGAAGTTGGCGTCGATTATCGTCGGGGGAATAGTCAGCCCGATGCGTGCGTAGCTGCTTCTGAGGTTCACAAACCCCATCAAGTCTTTAGGAAGCGCCAAGTACTCCACTGTGTGCAACAGCACGTGTTCTTTCGGGTTTACCACGAAGGATTCGCCCTCCTCGAAGCTGTAGAAGTCTGTGGCTGAAGATGTTTTTGTGTCGAAGACTTGGGAGTTTTTGTTGAACCTAGCGATTTGACGTCCGATTCTGAGGTCTAAGCCGTTTTCCCTGACCACGTCTTCGCTGAAAGGATGTATCCTGAGCCTGCCGCTTTTTATGTAGTTCCATAGGTCGAAGTCCGACAGTATCACGTGACGGGTCGGTAAACCCCTCTTTATATCTCTATGATGGTCATATCCCTTGCTATGACAACCCTCTCCAGCCCAAGGCCTGAGACGGCTTTCTCTATTCTTTCTTCAAGACCTCTCCAGACGGGGTACAGGTGGGTTGCTACGAGAATTCTGGGTCTTATTTCGGCGGCGAGCCGGGCTAGCTGTTCTTCCGAGGTGTGTTTCCCAACCATTTTCTCTCTGGGAAAGCTGCATTCATGGATGAGAACATCGCATCCTTTCGCCAGCTTAACGAGCCTCTCGTCTGGAAGAGTGTCTCCCGAAAAAACGACGGAGCAACGGGATGTTTCGAACCGGTAAGCTAAACCGTTGAAATGCTCAACCTTAGCGGCTACAGCCTTGATCCCTTCAAGCTGCAGATGTGCGCCGTCCTCCACCTCTTCGACGAATGTGTATCTGTCGCAGCCCATGGTTTTGCTTAGGTAAGGGAAGGCCTCCGAGGCTATGATTTCGACAAGCCTCGACAGACCCTGAGGGCCCACAAGCTTAAGCTTCCTTGTGTTTTTGCTCGGCATTCCCTGTTCGTCGTAGGCCCACATCATCAACAACGGAGAAAGGTCAGCCACGTGGTCGAGGTGAAAATGTGTGATGAAGAAAGTATCTATGGTCTTCGGACTCATGCCTAGTCCTCTCAGCTTCTCAAGATAACCCGGCCCGGGGTCTACTCCAATCTTCACAGACCAGTCCTCCAGCAGTAAGCCGCTTCCGAACCTTTCAGCCGTCGGCACTATGCTTCCGGAGCCTAGGACGACTATTTTCAAGCTGTGCTTCCTCTTGCGATGTGGACCATGTGGGGCAGTTCTTCGCCGAAAAGCTCCAAGCCTAAAGCAACACCGTCGGGAGACCCGGGTAGAGCGACCACAACCTTCCCCCTAGCCACGCCCGCCATGGTTCTGGAGAGAGCGGCTGAAGCTCCGATCCTCTTGAAGCTCTCGATCCTAAAGATCTCCCCGAACCCTTCAAGCTCCTTGTCCAGCAAAGGCCTCAAAGCCTCCACAGTGACGTCTCTGGGAGCCAGGCCCGTTCCTCCCGAAACGACTACGACGTCGAAAGCCTCGTCCAAGGCCTTCGCTACAGTGGTTCTTATCATCCACAAGTCGTCGTTTACGACGCCTAGATACTCAACGTCATGGCCAAGCTTCCTCAGCATCTCGACGGCCTTCTCGCCCGATTCGTCGACGAAGGGTTCTCCGCTAACTTTCTTGAAGTATCTTGAGCTGCTGGCCGTGACGACAGCTATTCTGAGCTTGGCTGGGCTATGGCTTTTATGGTGTTGATGGGGCTTCAGCGGCTTTCACCTTCGACACAACCCTGACTCCGTATATTTCTGTAGTGGGGTATTGTCCGTTTTCGTCCTTCTCGTACTGTTTGACCACATCCCATATGTTGAGGAGCGCTGTCGAGACGGCTGTCAAAGCCTCCATCTCAACCCCGGTCTTCTCTGACGCAACTACCTTAGCTGAAATTTCTACAAAGTCTTCGCCGACTGTTTCCGAAACCTCCACGTTCTCTAGCTTGAGCGGATGGCACAGCGGCAGAAGTAAGGGAGTGGATTTTGCGCCTATTATCCCCCCAACTCTTGCGAGCTGGAGGGCGTCGCCCTTCTCCAACGACGCCTCACGTATTCTGGATATCGTCTCAGGCCTAAGCCTGATTCTTCCAACCGCCTCAGCCTCACGCCTCACCACCGGTTTCCAAGACACGTCGACCTGCCGGATGCTCAAAAAACCACCGACATCTAACGTTCGGGCTAGATTATAAAAACGTGCCTGCTACACTCTTCTGCCTCTTCTGCCGCCCTTCTTCCTAACGCTGTCGTGCGGTATGGGGGTTACGTCCTCTATTCTGCCTATGGTTACGCCGGACCTTGCTATGGTCCTTATAGCTGCTTGAGTGGCTGGGCCGGGGGTTCTGGACTTGACTCCTCCTGGCGCTCTCACGAGTATGTGGACTGCGTTTATTCCAGCTGCCTTGGCCTGCTCCATGACGTAGGTGGCAGCTCTCATCCCTGCGTAAGGTGTAGGCTCAAGCCTCCCCGCATCTACGAACATTCCTCCCGAGGCTCTTGCGATGGTCTCACCGCCTGTTAGGTCCGTGAGGTGGACGATTATGTTGTTGTAGGATGAGTAGATGTGAACAACCCCCCATTTTTGCTGCGTTTTCTGCTCGACGGCTTCCATACTCATTCACCCGCTGGCTTTGACTGAGGGCTGGAGACCCTGATAGCTTCCTCCTCACCTCGCAACACGTGATAGCTTGGGGCCTTAACTCTTCTCTGGCCGACGAAGACCTTGCCGTGGGTGATGAACTGTCTGGCTTGATGTATGGTCTTTGAGAGACCAAGCCTGTAAACCATGGTTTGAAGTCTTCTGTCGAGGAGGTCTTTTACGCTAAGCCTTAGAACGTCGTCCAAGGTTGCTGACTGAGGAAGTAAACCCAGCCTGTAGAGCTTACCCATCAGCTTCGACTCCTCCAAAGTCCTTCTTTCGCCGACAGCTGTGTAGAGAGACCTAGCCATCGCACGATATTTCCTGAGCTTGCTCAAAGCGTTCCATATCTCCCTCTTGTTCCTCAGTCCATAGTCGCCCATGAGCCTAAGCTCCTCGTCGAGCCTTTCCTTCCTCCATGGATGGCCCGGCGTTTCGTACTTCTTCCTGATTCTCTTGGGGTCTCCCATTCTTCAACTGAGGCGGGAGAACCATCATATAAACGTCGCCGTCTAGGGCCTTGTCCGTTGGTCTGCCGACAACCTTTAAATAAGCTGTTCACCAACAAGCCCCCATGAAGGAGCACGATGTTATTGTTGTTGGCGGAGGGCCAGCGGGTGTTTCAGCCGCCAAAGCCGCGGCCGCCGGCAACGTTGACGTCCTGCTGCTTGAGAAGTATCCGACCATTATGGCTAACAAGCCTTGCGGGGAGGCCGTGAGCAAGGAGACTTTGGCTACTGCTGGTGTAAAGCCTTCTCCGCGTATTGTGATGCATGAGGCGTACGCTTTGGTTTACTCGCCGAGCTTGATTGAGGTGAAGATACCTCAGATAGGCTACAACATCAACAAGTCTCTTTTCATACAGGAGATAGCCGCCCAAGCCGCCGAGTACGGAGCTGACATTCACGTCAGGGAGGAGGTTTCAGCCGTTGTAAGGCAGGATTCGAAATACGTCGTCAAGACAAGCCGCGAAACTTACCAAACCAAGGTTGTGATCGGAGCTGACGGATACAACTCTATAGTCGCCCGGAGCCTCGGAGTCTCGGAGAGGCCAGAGCCGATACCGACCGTCCAGTACATCATGGCCAACTGCAAGCTTAAGCATCCAGACGCTGTCAGGTTCTACCTTGGGAACAGGCTGGCGCCCGGAGGCTACGCATGGATATTTCCAAGGAGTGAGAAGCTGGCTGAGGTTGGGATCGGCGTCCGTGGAGGCGTGGCGAAGGAGTACTTGGACGCCTTCGTCAGGAAGTTCAGCGACGAGCTGGCCAGCGCACGGATAATAGACTACAGAGGAGCTCCTGTACCTATCGGGGGCGCTATATCTGAAAGCGTTTTCGACGGCGCTATGCTGGTCGGCGACGCAGCAGGCCATGTCATACCTCTTACAGGAGCGGGAATCCACTCTTCCGTGGCGGCTGGTTTGGCCGCTGGCCGTGTGGCTGCTGATGCTGTGAAGGAGGGGGACACGTCTAAACAGCGTCTGTCGCAGTTCTACAAACTCTACGAAAACTGGCTCTCCAGAATAAACAGGAGCTTGAAGGCCATGAGGGCTGTGGAAAAGCTTTCGGACGAGGAGCTTGATACTTTGGCGAGGATTTTCCAAGCGGACGACATCCTCGACCTAGCCAACGGACTGGACTTAGGAAGGGTTGCTAGGAAGCTTCTCAGCCATCCTGTGCTAGCCGTTAAGCTTGCTCGCCAACTTCTATGAACAGCATCGAGTGATGGGCCACGGATTTCAGAAGATGGTTTAGGTAGATGTTTTCGTTGGGTGCATGAAGCCTCGAACCGGGATGCGCCAGAGCTGAGACCATGGCCGTCGGTATGCCGGCTCGGGTGAAATGATGTAGGGGGCCTGTGCCGAACATGTTGGGCAGAACTCTGGGCCTTCTTCCGTAGACTTTCTCGGCGCACTTTAGAGCGGCCTTGACTATGGGCTCATCGGGGCTTATTCTAGCAGGGTGGGCCTTTGAGTGCACGATTATCTCGACGTCCGGCAACGCCTTCTTTAACCCTCTCAAAACCTTGTCAGGGTCTTGGTTGGGGACGAGTCTGAAGTCAATCTTGACCGAGGCGCTTGAAGGCGTGATTGTTTTCGAGCCAGGACCGGTGTACCCTGACACGAATCCTGCTATGTTGCATGTCGGCTGATATACGAGCTTTTCCAGAAGTTCATCCCTTCTTGCCGTAAGTTTTTTCACGCCCAAGTCACGTGCCAAAGCGGTGGGGGAGAGCTTCGCACTGGCCATCGTGGCTTTCTCAACCCTGCTGGGCTTAAGAACTTCTTTGTAGAACGCTGGTATGGTTATGCGTCCATTCCTGTCCTTCAAACTTAGGACTTTACGGGCCAGCTTCTCTGCAGCGTTGTCGATGACGGGAGCGTACATGGAGTGTGCGTCTGCCTCTGCTGTTTTCAGCCTAAGCTCGACGTAAAGCATACCCTTGACTCCTAGGTAGAAGTTGGGGACGTCTTCAACAACGTCGCCACCCTCCCACATGCATCCAACTACGTCGCTGAACCGGTGAAGGTTCTGGTTAACAATCTCGCCTATGCTCGGGCTTCCCACCTCCTCCTCACCCTCAATCAACCACTTCACCGTAATCGGCAGGTCTCCCAAAGCCTTCTCAACTACTCTGACGGCCGCCAGCCTTGCGACAATCTCGCCCTTGTTGTCTGCTACACCACGGCCGAAGAGCAGCCCGTCTCTCTCAACAAGCTTGAACGGTTCTGAGCTCCACTCCTCCAAGGGCTCCGGAGGCTGAACATCGTAATGGTTGTACAGAAGTAGGGACTTGCCTCTGCCTTTCT
>JANWZU010000029.1 GCA_025054795.1 Candidatus Caldarchaeum sp. | reverse complement strand
ACACGACGCAGAAACTTCATAGAAAACGACGAGTTTCCATACGACAACGGCCTCGGGCTGACCTACGACACAGGCGACTACCGCAGGGCCTTGGAAAGGCTTCTGACACTAGCCGACTACGAGGGGTTGAGGAGAAAGCAGAGGGAGATGCGTTTGGAAGGCCGCTACATGGGTATAGGTCTGTCAACCTATGTCGAAGTCTGCAACTTCCTACACCAGCCGGCGCATGTCCGTGTCGACCCAGATGGCTCTGTTTTCGTCTACACGGGCACATCTCCCCACGGACAGGGAGATGAAACAGCCTTCGCTCAGATAGCCTCAGACACCCTAGGCGTGCCTGTTGAAAAAATAACAGTCGTACACAGCGACACAGCTCTAGGCCCACCCGGCAACGGAACTGCGGGAAGCTGGACTCTCGCATCTGGCGGCAACGCCGTTCTTCTGGCAAGCCGTAAAGTCAGGGAGAAGATGATGCGTGTGGCTGCGCATCTGCTTGAGTGCCGTCCCGAAGACCTAGAGTTTGGGCAGGGATTTTTCATGGTCAAGGACGAGCTGAGCCGCAGAGTCGGAGTCGAAGAGGTTGCGGAGGCAGCCTACGACCCCGACACCCTTCCAGAAGACCTTACCCCAGGCCTCGAAGCCTCCGAATACTACGTTCCGGAGCTAACCTATCCATTCGGCGCCCACCTAGCCGTGGTTGAAGTTGACCCTGATACAGGTAAAATCCATCTGCAGAAAGTTGTCATGGTCAACGACTGCGGAGAGGTGGTAAACCCGCTTCTGGTCGACGGCCAAGTAATAGGCGGGGCGGCTCAAGCGATAGGCCAAGCTCTGTACGAAAGCATCGAGTTTGGAGAAGACGGTACGCCGCTTGTCTCGACGTTCGCTGACTATCTCATGCCGTCGACCCCCGAGATCCCTCAGATTGAGACCGACAGAACAGTAACCCCGGCCCTCAACCCGCTGAGGGCGAAGGGGGTGGGCGAAGCCTCTACGATAGGCTTGACGCAGGCCATCGTCAACGCTGTTGAAGACGCTCTGGAAAAACCCGTCGACGAAACGCCTCTGACCCCGTACAGAGTCTGGCTTCTTCTAAACCGGAAGTAGATGTCGAAATACAGCTATAAACAACATCGTCAACCTACATGTAATAACCATGGGCGTCATACTGCGTGAATTCAGCTTCAAGCTAAACGGCCAGCCCGTATCAGTAAAGGCTCCTCCCGCCTACACACTGCTGGAAACCCTACGTTATGTTATCAGGTTGACCGGTACGAAGGATGGATGCAGCAGCGGCGACTGCGGCGCATGCACGGTTCTGCTCGACGGCAGGGCTGTTCACTCATGTCTAACCTTGATCTCGCATGTTCAAGGTAGGGAGGTAGTGACTGTCGAGGGCGTTGACCCAAAGATAGTGAAGGCCTACGCCTCGGAAGGAGCTGTCCAGTGTGGATACTGCATTCCGGGGCTTGTTGTCGCTACTGCAGCTCTTCTGAGGGAGCATCCCAAGCCCTCAACTGAGGAGGTTAGGGAGATGCTAAAGGGAAATCTATGCAGGTGCACGGGGTACGTAAAGATAGTCAAAGCTGTTGAGGCTGCGGCCGGTGTTTAGCGTATGCGGTCGCTGGCAGACGTTGATGTTCTGAGCCCAGCCTCCGTCGACGAAGCTCTAGAGATTCTTCATCAAAAAGCCGGTGGTATAAAGATAGTCGCAGGAGGAACAGACCTCATAGTTCAGATGAAGCACCGGATAATAGGGAAGACAGACCTTCTGAACATCTACATGCTCGACGAGCTACGGTACATAAGGCTGGAGAACGGCTCGGTGAGGGTTGGAGGTTTAACGGACTTCGCAACAATCCATAAATCACCCGTTGTACGCACAGCCGCTCCCGTCCTAGCGGAAGCCGCCTCAACGATAGGCTCGGTCCAGATACTGAACAAGGCGTCCATCGCAGGCAACATAGTCAACGCCTCGCCCGCAGCCGACTCGCTTCCTGCTCTGTATGTCCTTGAAGCAGACCTACACCTACGGAGCAAAGCCTCATCCCGGACGGTGCCGATCAGAGATTTCTACAAAGGCTACAAGAAGCTGGACATGCGGCCAGACGAGCTGCTCGTAGAGGTCTCTTTCAAACAGGTTGGAGACGGATATCTGGGCAAGTTCTTCAAGCACGGGCTGAGGCAGGGCGACGCTATAGCGGTTGTCAACGGCGCTGTCCTGCTTAAGTGGGATGCGAGTTCGAAAGCCGTCTCAGAAGCCCGGATAGCGTTGGGGGCCGTGGCGCCTACTGTCGTAAGGGCTGAGAAAGCCGAAGCCATCCTTGTGGGCAGCAGGCTTGAGGAGACAGCAATCGTCAACGCATCCAGAGCTGTCCAAGAATCGATATCGCCCATAGACGATGTCAGAGGCTCGGCGGCCTACCGTCGTGAGATGTCGACCAACTATGTCTACATGACTCTTCGCATGCTTGCGGAGATGGTTAGAAAGTGACGGTCGAAGCAAGGTGGGTTGGTAGGGAGATAGCTAGGAGGGATGCTTTGGAGAAAGCCTCCGGAAAGACTAAGTTCGCCTCTGACATGGTTCCCGACAACCTTCTCTGGGTGGCCACTCTCCGGAGCAAGCATCCCCACGCCCGAATTCTCAAGATAGATGTTTCGAAAGCTGCCAAGATGCCCGGCGTCGTGGGCGTGTTTACGCACAGGGACGTACCCAACAACAGGTATGGCGTTTTCTTCAAAGACAGGCCGGTTCTCTGCGACGACCGTGTTAGATACATAGGCGACCCCGTGGCCTTGGTCGCCGCCGAGTCTAGGGAGGAGGCTGAGGAGGCTGTCGACGAAATACTTGTGGAGTACGAGCCGCTACCCGTTGTCTCAGACCCTTTGAAGGCCCTTGACCCAGCGAGCTTTAAGATACACGAGAACGGCAACGTCTGCAGAGCCACTCGAATAACTTTCGGCGACGTAGAGAAGGCTCTTCAAGACTGTAAGGCCGTTGTAGAAAACACGTACAGAACTATGCCGCAGATACACGCCTACCTTGAGACCGAGGCAGGAGTCTCGTACATCGACGACAAAGGCAGAATCACCGTCGTTGCTGGAGGGCAGTCTCCCTACAGAGACCATCACGAGATTGTTTCAACGTTGAACTTGCCAGCCGACAAGGTCAGGGTTGTGATACCTAACGTGGGCGGGGCGTTCGGTGGGAAGGATGATATATCAGTCCAGATACATCTAGCCCTCGTCACTTGGAAGACCGGAAGGCCGGCTAGGCTTGTTTGGAGCAGAGAGGAATCAACAATCTCAGGCACCAAGAGGCATTCATCAATCGTCAAGATGAAGACAGGGGCGTCGGCTGACGGGAAGCTGACAGCCAACTATGTCGAGATAGTTTACGATACTGGAGCATATGCGGCGCTCGGCCCAGCCGTTCTCGACGTGGCGATAGAGACCTGCAACGGCCCCTACAAGATACCCAACATCGACGTCAGAGCATGGCTCGCATACACCAACAACATGGTGGCATCAGCCTTCAGAGGTTTCGGAGCTCCGCAGGTCCATTTCGCCATGGAGCAGCAGGTCGACCAGCTGGCGGAGGAGCTGGGCTTCGACCCGCTGGAATTCAGGCTGCTGAACTGTGTGAGAAAAGGCGACTACGGGGTTTTCAGGAACAAGCTGGTGGGCAGCGTAGGAATATCGAAATGCCTCGAAACCTTGAAGAACCATAGACTCTGGAGAGAAAGAGCAAGCCTCAAAGACGTGAGAACCTATCCATGGGTTAAACGTGGAGTCGGGGTTGCTGCTGCTATGAAAGGCTACACGCTCGGCGCTCTGCCCGATAAAGGAAGCGTTGGGCTTGAGCTCCGGCTGGACGGAGGCTTCACCGTGAAGGGCAGCTTCACCGAAATAGGGCAGGGAGTTGTCCAAGCGGTTTCCCAGCTCGCCGCCGAGCTGCTTAAAACTTCAATCGACAAGATTGAAGTTGTGTTCGCAGACACGGCCGAGACGCCTGACACAAGTGTGACCTCGGCTTCGAGGCAGCTGTTTTTGGCGGGGAACGCTCTGAGGGATGCTGTCAACAAGATGCTGGAGAGGATAGGGAGGGGCGTGGAGATGGTCTGCGGAAGGCCTGTGGCCGAGGTTCATCTGAGCGAGGGCTACGTTCAAACTTCGTCAGGCATACGCATCCCTCTCACCGAGGTTGCTGAAACACTGGAGAGGGCAGGGTTGGGAAGGAGTGTGGTGGGCGTCTTCGACGTACCTCGTGTGGAGCCCATTCCCGGCTCGCTTGAGATACCGCATCTCTTCTACATGTTCGGCGCAGCACTTGCAGTCGTCGAGGTTAACGTTTTGACCGGGGTGGTCTCTGTCAACGAGCTTGTGGCCGTGGCCGACGTCGGAAGAGCGATTAACCCCCAGACGCTGACGGGCCAGCTTGAGGGAGCCGCTGCGCAGGGAATAGGATACGCTCTCCTCGAAGACGTAAAAATCAGCGAAGGAAGGCTTCTGACCACAAACCTCTCAACCTACCTAATCCCCTCGATTAAAGACGTTCCAGAAATAGAGGCAATAGCAGTCGAGGACCACGAGGACTCAGGCCCCTTCGGAGCCAAGGGCATCGGCGAGATAGGCATAATACCGGTTGCTCCAGCGATAGCCAACGCCATCTACGACGCCGTCAGGAAGAGGCCGTTTACAGCGCCGATGACACCCGAGAGAGTTTACTGGCTGGTCAAAAAACAGGATTAAACATTTTACCTGCCGCCTGTTTCCCACACCATAAGGATGGTCTCCTATGAGGCTTGTGGTCAAGTTTGGAGGCTCTGTGCTGTCTGACGAGGAAGGAATCGAGAAAGCGGCTGAATACGTGAAGAGCCTCCGTCAAGCCGGTTCCACAGTTGTTGTCGTTGTATCAGCTTTGAAAGGGGTGACCGATGAGCTTGTGAGAACAGCTCAGCGGCTTAACCCCAACGCCTCCCCCGCCATGCTCGACGACCTGCTGGGTATGGGTGAAAGAACCAGCGCAAGAATGTTCGCCTTGGCTCTCGAGAAACATGGCGTCAAGGCGGTGGTCGTAGACCCGAGCATGGAGAGCTGGCCTGTTGTAAGCGACGATAAACATCTCGACTCAACCCCAATCCTTGAGGAATGCAGAGTCAGGGTTAAGACGGGCTTGGAGAAGATGTTGGAGTATGGTGTGGTGCCGGTTGTATGCGGATATGTGGCTGTCTCACGGACGGGGAAGATTACGACCATGGGTAGAGGCGGCAGCGACACTACGGCTGTGGTTCTAGCCAACTGCCTCGACGCAGACGAAGTAGTTCTGGTCAAAGACGTAGCCGGAGTCTACACATCAGACCCGAAAAGCGTCTCGGAAGCAAACATCCTCGACGTCTTGACTGTTGACGAGGTTATGAAGCTCAGTAAAGGGGGAGCGAAGATAATCCATTCGAAGGCCTTGGCGTTCCTACACCCTAGGGGAAAGATAAGGATAGGCTCGTTAGAAAACATCGACAAGGCTGGAACCGTGATACTGGGGGTAGACACCCCTAAGCTCGACGTAAGCCTAGACAACACAAACGCCACCATGGTCACAATTCTAGGCCGCTCCATGGGAGACGCTGAAAAGATAAATGCGGCCGTAGCGGCTTTACAGATGTCCGGAGCCAAGATACTTGCCGCTTCGATAGAGGAGGAGTCGATGATCCTCTACTTGGATGGAGACGGAGAAGTTGTCGAGAAGCTCCACGACTACTTCGTCGGACACGGTCTTGGGAAAGCGGTCAGCCACTTCCCACACCTAAGCCTGATAAGGATACACGGCTCCATGCTAGAAGTAGTTCCCGGCATCGTCCACAGAGTTATTCAACCCCTCGCATCACACGCCATCAACGTCTACGGCATACTGACGATAAGCTCATCGATAAGAATCTTCGTGTCGACAAGAGATGCGGAAAAGGCGGTCAAGCTGGTTAAGCAGAGCATAGAAGAACTGCGTTCATCCAAAGGACTAGAATCCTAATCCTTTCCAGATTGAATCAAGCCCAACGCCAGCAGAGGCAGGACTACCGTCGCGTCGGCTTTTACGAAGACGTGCTTGGCCCTCGGCGAAACCTTGTGCCATGACACGGCTTCACGCGGCCTGGCCCCGCTCAAGCTTCCGTCGTACTCGTCTGCGGCGGTGATGTACACAGCCATGTCGAGGCCTTCGCCTCCGAACTGCGACCACCACAGGAGATGATGCTTCGATATCCCTCCCCCCACTACCAAGCCACCTTTTCTCTCCGCATTCCACATGTATTCGTTCAACAGGTTCATGTCCTCGGAGTAGTCGAGACTGACGTTTTTCTCCCTGCCTTGGAGCCAGAGCTGGTATCCTACCGCACCGTCATAGATGCCGGGGACGAAGACCGGAATCTTGTTTCTCCAGCACCAGAACAGGAATGAGCTTTCCGAGCCAAGCCTCTCGCCGATGGCCCAGCACAGTCGATGGCTTGAGACGGGCCCGTCAAAACCGTGCTCGTCGAGCAAAGCCCTAACCTCCCTCTCAATCACAACTCCGTAGCTCTCCTGTTCTATGAACACACTTCCTAGCCTGTGGATGTTTTTCTCAGCAAGCTGCCAGTCGTCGGCGTCGAAGCTTCCCTGCCTGTAGGATGACCGGGTTCTAGCTATGTCGTGGTCCAAAGCACCACAAGTCGTCACCACGATGTCGAACAGCTTTCTCCGCAGAAGCTCGGCAATAACTCCTCTCAAGCCCGTCGCAACAAGGTTGCCGGTGAAAGACAAGGCTCTCAGACACTTCTCATCCCATATCATCTCCTTCAGAATCTCGAAAGCCTGTCCAACATGCATCCCCATGAACCCGCCCATGCTGCGCATCATCGAGAGCAACTGGGCGGCCGAGACTTCTCTGCCCAGCTTAAGGTCTTCGACGTACATCATGGAGAGAGCTTGATAAGCCTATAATAAACCATGTCTAAGCTGTTCGCCGAAGGTGCTGACGGTTGGTGGTTGAGTTTCTTGCCTTGTTCATCTCCGTCGTGGGAGCGGGGCTTACCTTCGGAGGGTTCTGGCTCTGCTGGGACGTTTACAAAACTCAGCAGTACGAGGGAGGAGGCGCTGAGAAACCGTTCCCGCTGCCCTTCTTCAAAGCCTACCTGAGGAGGGACGCCGCCTTCGACCTAGGCGTAGCCATGGGCGTGGCGGGATACTTCCTCGGAATCTTAGGCGGCTACGTTGCCGGAGCATCCCAGTAATAGACATAAAAGGCAGCTAAAACTTGAAAAACTAGAACGGAAAACCGTTTATGAGGCTTAGGAGACGAGGCGTAGACAATGGAGGTTAGTTTTCTAGGAGGCTCACTAGAGGTAGGTAGGTCGGCTGTTCTGGTTTCTTACAAAAACACTAAAGTCCTGCTGGACTACGGTGTGATGCTGAACGACCATCCAGAGTTTCCTCTGCCCGTCGAGACAAGAAAGCTAAACGCAGCCATACTCACGCACGCCCACCTCGACCACTCAGGAGCCTTGCCCATGCTCTACATCAGCTACGCACCCAAACTCTATTGCACCTCGATGACGAAGGACACCGCCACGCTCCTGATACAGGACTTCATCAAACTCTCGGGCGAGCATCTGGTCTTCGAAAAGAAAGAAATGGACAGAATGCTGCAGAACACAAGAACAGTTTACTACCGAGAACCGTTCAGAGTAGGCGACCTCGAAATAGAGCTAGTCGACGCAGGCCACATACCGGGAAGCGCACAGGTCGTTGTCAACGGCGACAAAACCCTCGCCTACACAGGCGACTTCACAACAGTGAGAACTAGGCTGCTGGACGGCGCCGACACAATAATCGGAAATGTCGACGCCGTGGTTATCGAGTCGACATACGCACATGAAGACCACAGGCCTCGTCCGGAGCTTGAGAAGGAGTTCGTCAAAGCGTGCAGGGAGGTTGTGGAGAACGGCGGAACCGTTCTAGTTCCAGCCTTCTCTGTAGGCCGGGCGCAGGAGATTGTCTGCATACTTACAGCGCACAACTTCAAACATCCGCTGTGGCTAGACGGCATGGCTAAGAAGGCCATGGAATTCTACCTAGGCGACAAGAAATTTATCGACGGAGTCGACGTCCTCGAAAAAGCAAGCAGGAAGACTAGGATGGTGCATGGACGGCGTGGGAGAGAAACCGCCCTCTCCGAGCCAAGTGTGATAGTCTCGCCGGCAGGCATGCTTAAGGGCGGGCCCGCCATGTACTACGCACCTAGGGTGGTGGAGGACGAGAAGTCAGCCATTTTTCTGGCAAGCTTCCAGATACCGGGAACGCCCGGCGAAATACTGCTTAACAGAGGTGTGCTGGTGGTGGACGGCGCCGAGAAGCCGGCCAACTGCCAAGTCAAGCAGTTCCGTTTTTCAGGCCACGCAGGCAGAGCCCAACTCCACGACTACTTGAGGAAGGTCGAGTCGAACGCAAAGGTCTTCACAATACACGGAGAACCTCAGCAGTGCATGCTACTGGCTAGCTGGGCTTCAAAAGAGCTTGGAGCAGAGTCAACCTCGCCGGAAAGGGGCCAAACGTACAAGTTATGAGCATGTGTGGACGAAATCATTTAAATAAATCGAGAAACACTAAACCATCAAGCGGCGGTCGTCTAGCCTGGTAGGACACCAGCCTGCCACGCTGGGAGTCGCGGGTTCAAATCCCGCCCGCCGCACATGTTTGTCTGGACAGCGGACGAAAACCAAGTTGTAAAAACACTTATAGAGACTCGCACCTGCTCAAACAGATGAGAGTTCTTCTGGTTCTTCTGCTTGCTGCGGCTCTGCCGTTGGTCAACGCCCTGTCGCCTCCTCAGACGGCTGACGTTGTTATCAGCGGAACACCGTCTAGGATAGACTCCGACGGGGGTGTTTGGCTGGCTGTCTCGTTCGCCAACAGAGATGTTCTAGGTCTGTACAATGCGGAGGTCAAGTCATACATCGAGTTTGAAACGGCTAGACCTGTGGAGAAAACAGTTTTCGCCGGCGGAAAAGCAGTTGCTCTTCTATCGTCTAGGAACAGCCTTCTCGTGATAGACTTGGCGACGAAGAACACTGCAGCGAAGCTTCTTGAGTTTAGGGCAGGCGGGATTGCCTCCGACGGCCAATACGTCTACGTTTCATCTCCCACCGAGAGAAAGATTGTAAAGATGGAGGCTGGGGGTCTGACTGTGGTCGAAAGCATAGAGGTCGACGTTGCCGACGGGCTGAGCTTCATTTCAGCATGGGGTGGAACGGTTTGGGTTGTCTCATCAAGCCTCGACACCGTGGCTGCCGTGAGGGATGGACGGGCAACTTCTGTGAAGGTTGACGGTTTAGTGGGCAGGATTGAGGCGGTTAAAAACGCTGTATGGGTGGTTCTGACAAACGACAACGTATTGAAAGTTTCAGGAAACTCCATAGTACAGAGAACAACGCTTCCAAGGGCTACTTTCGTCTCGTCTTCTGCCACGCTAGACGACAAACTAGTTTATTCAAGCGTTTCACGCCGCGTGGTTGGAGTTGTTGACGATGCCGGGTACAGGGAAGCAAGCATGCCGACTCAAACACCTGCATCGGTCGCAGCCGGTTCACGGGGAAGGATATGGTTCCTCGACTCTTCATCGAACAAAATAGGTTTTCTCCACGACTCAAAACCGCCGACGCTGTCCGACTGGTCGTTGAACAGGCATCAAAACGGCTCCGCTGAAGTCAGGGTTAGAGTGTCGGACCCCGACCTAGATCTCGCCTCGGTCAGGCTCGTGGCCGTTGAACACAGCGGCATCTACGTTTCTGGGTATAAGTACGTCGAGATGACCCAGTCCAGAGGATTCTACGTAGGGCTATACTCGCCCTCCCCCGAGGTGACACGTGTCGAGTTGTATGTCAACGCAACCGACGCCGCCGCAAACAACAACTACCAGAAGGTGGGCGAACTGGACTACAGGACCTCCACTACATCTCCGGCTGCATCGATAGTCACCACAGCTGAACCGCCAGCCACTGGTCCCGCCTTTTTTTCCTTACTAGCTGAGCTGCTCCTCCTAGTGCCTCTGATTTTAGTGGTGATGGTGTTTATTCTGAACAGAAAGGCTAGGAGAAAGCCTAGAAAAAGAAAGTAGGGCGGCGGGGCTTACACACAAGGCCGCAACGTATTTAATCCGGCGGAGTGTTATGTATGACTAATGCGGTGTTATTTCCATAACGAGGCTGAGGCGGTTGGGGTTTGCTACTACTGCCACCGAGCTGTCTGTAGGAAATGCGGAGAGTTCGAAGGGTCGAAGATCTTCTGTCCGGAGCACAACATGGAGATGTATTCTCTAGAGTTCACCAAGCACTATGTGAAAGCCATAGACCTTGCTCGTGAGGCTGCGGCTAAAGGCCTCAGGACGCAGGATTTGCTCGCTAAGCTTGAGAGAGACATTCAGGAGGCTTCTCCATGATAGTTGTCTTAAACGTGTACTGAGATGTCCGACGCTGTCTCCAAAGGGTTTAGCGGTTTCGGCGGCCGCTTGGGTGGAAAAGTTTTAACTATTTCCCTGTTTTTGCTGACTGTTTTTCTGGCTGTGAACGTTTTTCTCTACACGATCTCCGCAAGGCCAGAAGTCGGACTGGAATCTCAGTGGATATACAACGTCTACATAGGAGGCTCCTCTGGTCTGGCTACTCACTCCTATGAGGAGAAGGTCTGGCTCGAATCGATCAACTACTGCGAGAAGATTCTCTGCTACAGGATGGTCACCACCAACCCAACCCATCTACACAAAGACTATCTAACCGGAGACAATATGCTGGTTAGGTCAACAATAATAGATAAGGGGGATGGGACGGTCTACGAGATAAGCTACGACCCGCCGCTTCAGATGGTTCCGCAGTCTTTCTCGGTTGGCTATGGATGGGGGCGGAATTCGTTGGCTACGGTCAAGGTCGTCTCAGCAGGCTCGGTGGTGGAGGAGAAGATCCAGCTCACAGAGGTCGAGTCAACGGTTGTCGATAAGGTTTTTTTGACAGGCAGAGGAGGGGTGGTTGAAGGGTTTATCATAGAGGAGAGGACTCGAGGCGTTTTGACTAAGCGCAGCATATACAGTCCAAGCCTAGGCACGGCGGTGAGGTATGAGATACCGGTCTCAAAGACTTGGGGGGAGCTGGTCGACATGAGCCTAAGGCCGCCTACCGCTTTGGACTTCTTTAGGATAGAGGTCTTTTCGGGTTTCGAGCTGCGCCATATTTTGGCGACTTGGGTTGTCTTAGTGTTTTTAAAAACCTACCCTCTTCTCGGTTCTCGGTTGTTTAAGGGACAAGGAAATATTATACGGAGCAATTACTTCAAACATGGCGGTGGTACTTTATTCGACGACTTGGACTGGTGACTTGGCGCTGGGCGAAGCCATCGTTGAGCTTCTTAAACAGGAGCTGAGTAAAAGGAAGGTTGTGTTTAGGGTAGTCGAGAGGAGGTGGGACGATTTACAGTTTGGACGGCTGTTAAGCGCTGAGGAGGGGGCTGGATTGATGGTAGAGGTCGAGGTCGAGGAGAAGGATAGACAAGTTGGTGAGGAATGTCTTGAGGCTGTTTATTCTGACGGCAGGAAGCTCAAGGAGAAGGCGCTCCACGTTGCGAGGACAAAATACATCAAAGACGACCACGAGCTGGAGGAATACCGCAGAGGCCTTGAAGAGACCTATGGATGGTGATTGAAATGAGCGATGAAAACATATTCGTGACATGTCCGGCATGCGGTAGGAAGACAGTTAGGAAAAAGCGCTGCATGCACTGCTGGGCCCGCCTTCCGGTAGAAGAGCAGGGAAAGCTGGGCGGCGGGGGAATCCCTTACTGGCATCGAGGCATGGAGCAGGAATGATTGAGATATTGACGACAGATTTCATCAAGTTTGTGGAGACTCCTGATGCACGCCGGACTTTCGACGAATACGAGGCTAGGAAGAAGCATCTTGGGTCTCTGTTCTCCGAAGAATCGATAGATTCAGTAAAGGAGGAGGATTTCGCCGAGGTTTTCAGGAACCTGCTCACAATCGATGCCTACAGGGGCTACCTAGCCGCTGTGGACAAATACAGCTATGAAAGCATCAGGGAGCATTTCAAGTATTTCCTATACGGCACAGACCCTTTGGAGATGCGGTTTGACAGCTTTTTCGAACACATACCCGAGATAAACCAGCTGGCGGTGATGGAGATAGCTACTTTTGCCCAGCCTAAGAACTTCTGCATCTGGGACGAGGCGGCTAAGAAAACCATAATATACATAGGCCACAACAG
>JANWZU010000004.1 GCA_025054795.1 Candidatus Caldarchaeum sp. | reverse complement strand
CTAACGACGTGGCAGTGGAACAAGTATACACCCGGCTTGTTGAGGACGTAGATGATGGTGTCAGCTGCTCCGGGGACGAGGGGGACTACTTGGCCGGGCCAGCTTCTTCCTCCCAGCACATACTGCGAGCGGAGGTCGCCGATGTGGGCGTGGAAGCTGTGGTACAGGTCTCCGATGTTGATGATGTGCAGCCTGATTCTCTCACCGGCCTTCGCCTTGAACACGGGCATCGACTTGTTGAAAAGCTCCGCCACACCCGCAAGCCCTTTCAGCCGTGGGAAAATCTTGCTCTGGCCGGCGTAGACCAGCTCAAGCTCATGCTCTCCGCCGGGAACACCCATCCCGTTCATTATGTAGAAAGGCCTCTGACCCGTGCCCACTATAGCTCCTCTGACAGCCGGGGTCTCAGCCATGAAGATGACGAAGTTGCGTGCCGGCGGCTCGTCTATCTCGTCAACTATGATTGCCCCGTACAAACCCATCAGCATGTGGTCGACGATTCGGAAACCTCCGTCGGCTGAGTGGCAGTGGTAGTACCAGATTCCCGGCTTGGTGGCAGGCCACTCGTAAACCCATTCTCCACCGGGCGGGATCATCGAGCCGGCTCCGACGCCTGTTAAGATGTTCACTTGGCTTCCGTCGTGCTTGAGGTCGTAGTAGGGTAGGTGTGGGTGGAGGCTGTGGGTTAGGTTGAGCTTGTTGACGGCTCTGATGCGGATGAGGTCGCCGACTTTTGCGTAGATTGTTGGGCCCGGTATGGTTCCGTTGTAGGTCCATGCATTCCAGAACACGCCCGGCGCAATCTCTATCCTAGCAGGCTCTATGAAAATGGTGTACTGGAGAACGTTAGCCTGCTGAGCACCTACTCCGAAGATGTTAGGGAAAACCGTCGGCGTCCAGAACAGGGCAGTAGCATACCCAAGGAGAAAACCTGCGGCAATCAGGCCCGATATTATGTAGGCGGCTTTCATAATTCATGAAGTATGTTAACCGGAATATTACCTTAAGGACCTCGTGTCAAACAACTACTTTAATAACCCTAACATATTAGGCATGTATGCTTGAGGTCTTGCTCAGAGTCCAGCTTGCATGTCCGTGGATTTCTGAGCTGCGAAAACACGTGTCTTCGTTCGACGTTTTAAGCTGCAGGCCTGTCTTCAGCGGAAACGGGGCAAGCGCCGTGGTATGCTTCAGGGGCAGGGCTGACATGGATTACGTTCAGTCCGCCGTTTCTAAGACGCCGGCTGTAGAAAGGGCCGAGTTTAAGAAAATTGGGAAAAACCATGGAGTCGGTGTTATCAACTCCTCACTATGCCCGTGCAGCAAGCTAGGTATTCCATACACCCATGTTTTGAAGATCACTGTCGAAGAGAACGGAATGACTTTCAACCTGCTTGTACACAGCAGGAAAGAGCTAAACGACTTTTTGAAGAAGGTCAGAAGCTCCGGAGTAAGCCACCGCCTGCTGAACGTCAAGCAGTTTAAACCACGCCACTTGCTCACGCCACGGCAGGAGCAGGCGCTGGTTCACGCCTACCTCAAAGGCTACTTCAACTATCCACGTCCTACTACGGTCAACAGTCTAGCCGACGACTTCGGCGTCTCAACCCCAACCTACACAGAGCTTTTGCGCAAGGCTTTGGCTAAGCTTGTTCTGAAACAGATGTAGACTTGGTGGTTTGACGGTTGGAAGCCGTTGTTTGCGAGAACCTCGTCAAAACTTTCACAGCTAGGGAGAAAAGCGGGTTCTTCAGAGGTTCGAGGAAGACGGTTAAAGCCGTTGACGGTGTTTCGCTCAAGATTCGGAGGGGTGAGGTTTTCGGGCTTGTGGGGCCTAACGGCGCAGGCAAAACAACCACGATTAAGATTCTCTCAACTCTGCTAATCCCCGACAGCGGAGACGCTTGGGTCAACGGCTTCAACGTCTTGTCTGAAGCTGACAGGGTGCGTGAGTCGCTCGGCCTTGTTCTATCGCCTGACAAAGGGTTTTACTCACGTCTGACAGGAATAGAGAACCTAGCGTACTACGGCAGGCTTTACGGTTTAGATAAATCCAGCGCTGTCAAAAGAGCCAAGGAACTCGTGGAGCTCGTCGGCTTGGGCGACGACGGGCTGAGGATGTACGACGAATACAGCCTAGGGATGAAGGCCAAGCTGAGCATCGCCAAGTCGCTGATACACGACCCTCCGATACTTTTCCTCGACGAACCGACCATTGGCCTAGACCCCCTCTCAGCACGCAAAATAAGACAGATGATAGACAATCTCGTAAAGCAGGGGAAAACAATCCTGCTTACTTCGCACAACATGTGGGAGGTGGAGAGTCTCTCGGCTGAGGTGGCGGTGATCAACAAAGGCCGCATAGCTGCTTTAGGCACACCGAACGAGCTGAAGCAGAAGCTCGGTTTAGTCTACTTGCTGGAGGTCGAGGTTCTGGGAAACGGAGAGTTCGACTCGGGCTGGAGAGTCGAGGCTGGTGAAAGAGGCCATCCAGTAATCCACGTAGAGAGCCGGAGGCCAAGCGAAGACCTTCCAGAGATCCTTGAAAAAATTCGTCGTCAAGGGCTTCAGATAGGGTTCGTGAGGGTTCACGAGCCCAGCATGGAGGAGGTTTTCGCACGGGTCGTTGCGGGATGAAGTCTCTGGAAAAGTTTCTGGCAGTGTTCGAGGCTGAGATGAAGGCCTACGTCAGGGAGGCGGGGCCCTTGGTTTTCATGGCCTCCTTCCCGTTCTTCTTCTCGCTTCTGACATACGGAGTCGGCTCCGTCCTCAGCGAAGGACAGGCATCGCCTAGAGACTGGTTCTTCCAGCTAATCGGTTTCTCGGTCATGACGATATCGATTACGATGGCCAGCGCCACGGCGTGGTATTTTAGAAGAGGCATGATAACCGGCAGGCTTGAATACACCATGGCCGCCCCAGTCAACCCAATCATCATAGCTCTCGCCTCTTCCCTAGCCCACGTAGCAGTAGCGTTGATGAGCTTCATAGTGGTTGGGTTCGTCGGCGTTCTCTCAGTCTACGGAGCAGCGCACCTGCTCAACCTCACAGCAGCGCTTCTACTCGTCTTCATAGCGCTCCTGCCCGTCGTCGGAATCAACCTAGTCGTCGGCACCCTCACGATAGTCATGAAGGAGCCGGAGCCTATCTCGAGCACGGTCAGCGCCGTGGCGGCGGCGACGTCGGGGTTCGTCTACCCGATAACGATGCTTCCAACCCTTCTGCAGCTGGTCGGAAAAACACTTCCATACTTCTACGTCGTTGAAACAGCACGCTCTCTGATAGACGGATACTTCGAAGCAACGCAGCTGACAAACATCTTCCTGATGCTCGCATACCTCGCTCTCGGCTTAGCCGTCTACAGGCTTGGTGAAAACTACTATGCGAGGAAAGTCGGCGTACACTGGTAAGATAGCTGCTGAGATAGACCGTGGGCTTAAAACGTACGCAAGGTACAGAGCTTGGCTGCTCTCAGACCTGATCCAGTGGCCCTTCTGGACTGTTTTCTTCTTCTTCTCCATACTGATGTACTCGCCAAGGCTGCTCGCATCCCAGCAGCTGATAAACACACTGGCATGGAGCTTCTTCTCCTTCGTGTTTGTCTCATCGTTTCTGTGGGCCGCAAGCTCAATCGTGGTTGAAGCACAGCAGGGCATTGTGGAAAGCCTGATGCTCGCAAAAACCTCCATGCGACTCCACCTAGTAGGCCGGACAGTCATAACAGTACTGGACATCGCCGTCGGCGGAGCCATTCTCCTACTTCTCTCATCCCTGCTCTTCGGCGCAGACCTGACAGTAGCACATCCTCAGCTGTTTATAGCCGCTGTAGCTGTGGCTTTCGTTTTCTTCCTCTCGTTCACAGCAGTCCTGTCAACTCTTTTAATCTCTGTGAAGTCGCCTTGGCTCGTTGTTTCGATACTGCAGTTCGTCGTCCCGTTCTCAAGCGGCGGAATCCCCGTACAGCTGCTTCCACCCGACGCAGCAAGGCTAATCAGCCTCTCACCCTTCTTCTACGCAATACATCCGATGGTGGCGTCGGCGACAGGCTCCTTCTACATCCCGCCGCAGACCCTATTCACAACAGCCACAATCCTTACAGCCCTGATGACACTCGCAAGCATCTACGCCGAAAAAATCCTTGTCCGAAAGACTTTAAGAAACGGTAAGCTTGCGATGTTCTAACATCATCTGCAGCACGACAAAACAAATGCTGGTTCGTGAAAGAAAAAAATAATGACCTTGCGGTAATCTGCGCCCCCGCAGCGGTGGTAGATCATAAAAGGCCTGTCTTAATCCTCAACCTCTTTGAAGATCCATGAAAGGTCTGGGCTTCGTCTTCTCTCGCCCACTCTTTCATGCAGGGCGTGAACCAGCAGCGGAAGAGCTATGGTTGCGTCGCAGAAACACTGAACCGAGTATCCGTCTGAGGTCTCCTTGCCCCAGCTCTTCCCCTCCTCCAACGTGGCTCCGGACAAACCTCCCCACTGAGGGCTGTCGGTAGTTATCTGCACAGCATATTTATGCGGACGGGTCTTGAAGGCGTCGCCGCTCTGTAGAATGTCCACCGCTACGGCTGACAGCTGTATGAAGTCTTTTGGAACTCCGCCGCCTATGAACACGGCTGCGCTGTCTCTGGAAGCTGCTTTGATTCTGACAAGCTGCTCATAGTCTTTGAAGTGGTCTAGGATGAGGTTGAAGCCGGGCCTTCGATGCTTGTTGATGAGGTAGGCTACGCCGTATCCGCTGTCCTCTATGGCTGGGCTGAAGACTGGAACGCCTGACCTGTAGGCCGCTTGGACTATTCCGTTGATTTTCTT
>JANWZU010000066.1 GCA_025054795.1 Candidatus Caldarchaeum sp. | reverse complement strand
AATCCAACCAACAATATTCAGCCCATGGAGTCCAGTCTGAAAAGGTTGACAGAAACAGTTGGTTTAGACGAAACGTATGCGCAGAGACTGGAGCGGACTTCTTTAACGACCGTTGAGAGTTTGAGAGCAATTCTAGAGGTTGTAGAGGATGAAGACAGGCCATTCTAGACGGAGTCTCAAACAAATTGTGAAGGAAGGCGATGACTACAAAGAGAGATGGGAGGAGCAGTTGAAAAACATCAGCAACTTGAACCATCTTTACAGAGCCTACATCACGGTTTTCGAAAAACCCATTACAGCCAAGCTGTTCCGTAGAAAGGTTTTAAGGGGCGCAACAATAGGCGTCAAAGACATCTTCCATGTAGAAGGCTATCCTACGACAGCAGGTTCTAAGCTTCTTAGTCAAAACGTTTCAAAGAAAACGGCGAGGGCTGTTGAGAAACTCGTCGAACATGGCTCTGCAATCAACGGAAAGACAAACCTCCACGAGTTCGCCTTCGGAGTTTCGAACAAAAACCCCCACTACGGAGACTGCCTAAACCCATTTGACACCAGCAGAGTAGCCGGAGGTTCAAGCGGAGGCTCGGCTGTGGCTGTTTGCCTCGGAATGTGCGATGCAGCTCTGGGAACCGACACCGCAGGCTCGGTCAGAATCCCTGCTTCATTCTGCGGCCTAGTCGGATTCAAGCCTACCCAAGAGTTGATAAGCACAGACGGGATTATTCCCCTCAGCTGGTCCCTAGACCACGTAGGCGTCATCTGCAAAGACGTCTGGGACGCCGCATTACTGACATCCCTGATGTCGGACAGGTTCGGGAAACCTCTGCTGATCAGGCCGTCGGAGGTTGAGGGGGTTAGGTTGGGCGTTCCCGAAAACTACTTCCTCGATCATTTGGACGAGGATGTTAGGAAAAACTTCGAGAAGACCCTTTCCAAAGCCGAGTCGGAGGGATGCGAGCTTGTGAAGGTAAAAGTTGAGAGGGCTGAGACGGCTTCAAGATGCAGGTTCATCATAGCTCACTCGGAGGCAGCGGCATACCACTTGAAGGCCTGCAAGGGCCAGATGCATCTTTACGGCGAGGAGGTGAAGCAAAGGATTGCTAGCGGTCTAGCCATACCCGCCTCAGTTTATTTGAACGCCTTGAGGGCCCGAGCAAGGCTGACCGCTCTTTTCAGGAAAGTCTTTAGTTCCTGCGATTTTCTGGTGCTGCCCACAACAATCATCCCCGCACATCGGCTGGATGAGGAGCAGGTCGAAGTTGATGGAAGGACCTTCGACGTCAGGACTGCAACGATTCGGAACACAGAGCTTTTCAACTTCTACGGCGTCCCCGCCCTAAGCATACCCAACGGAACAACCAGAAACAACCTGCCCACAGGTCTTCAGATAGTGGCAGACCTATCCGAAGACGTAAAGTTGCTGCGGTTCGGCTACTCTCTTCAACTTTTAGAGCTGAGCCACCACTCCAAGTACTCCTGATGCTTTTTCTTACGCTTGTCAGCTTCAAACTTGCTGTTAAACCTCCTCTCCCTCTCCACCAAAAGCTCCTGCGAAGTGTAGGTGAATCCGCAGCCTTGACAAACATACGTCTTGGTCTCCCTCTCGTAGACAAGCCTGCCGCCGCACTCGTAGCAGAAAGGCATCTCCTTCCTCAAAACAACGCCAGACCCCCATATATAGGTTTGAACTCTGCCGATGAAAAATCGCTAACTTTAATTAATCCCATCTAGCTGAAAAACTACAGGTGTGTTGAGACATGGCTTTAGGTATGACAGGAGCCTATGACAGGGCCATTACAGTTTTCTCTCCGCAGGGAAGGCTGTACCAAGTGGAGTACGCCCTCGAGACAGTAAGGTCAGGCTCCACAGCTCTATCCCTCACAGTTGAGGACGGTGTTGTGCTGGCCGTTGAGGAGAGGATGCATACGAAGCTTCAGAGCCCAGATTTCTCTTGGA
>JANWZU010000178.1 GCA_025054795.1 Candidatus Caldarchaeum sp. | reverse complement strand
ATATAGTTATAACCTAGCTCGGTGTCCGCAGGCATGTGAGGCGTGTATTTGTAATAATTCCCATCGTAATATTGCTCGCCGCCGTCTTGGCCGGCTTCTTCATCGTCTTCCTGCAGCGGCCCGAGGCTAGGACAGTCGTGGTCACGGCTGAGGACTTTAGATTCCGTGTAGACGGGGGAGAGCCTACTATTAGGCTGAGGGCCGGCGAGGAGGTTAGGATTCTGTTCGAGAACAAGGGGAAGCACGACCACGAGTTTCTGCTGGTCCGGGACAAGGACGAGGCTTTGGAGAAGGTGGAGGAGAAGCTTGAGGCAGGGGCCTCCGACGCAGAGCTCGACAGGCTTAAGGCTGAGATGGCCTACTTGGGCATCAGGTTTGAGGCGGAGCCGGGCGGAACATCCATATTCAGGCTTAGGATACCGACTCCCGGACCCTACTACTTCGTGTGCTTGGAGACTGAGCCCGATGATGAGCCGCACGCAGAGCTGGGCCAAGTAGGCGTAATAATAGTGGAGTAAACCGGCATGACCGGCATAAGGCTTGCCGGCGTCAGTAAATCTTTCGGCGGTAAACCCGTTCTGAAGAAAGTCAGCCTCGAAATCCGGAGCGGAGAGTTTTTCTGCGTGCTGGGCCCTTCGGGAAGCGGCAAAACAACAATCCTCAGAATCATCGCCGGGCTGGAGAGGCCCGACGAGGGCAAAGTCTACTTCGGCGATAGAGACGTCACAGACCTTCCAGCCAAGGATAGAGGTGTTTCGATGATATTCCAGAGCCTAGCGCTTTACCCGCATCTCAGCGTCTACGAAAACATCGCCTTCCCACTCAGAGTCAGGAAGACGCCGGAGCAGGAGATTAAGAAAACAGTAAGCGATGTGGCGGAGACTCTGCGGATACAGAGCATCCTCAACAGAAACATAACCTCCCTCAGCGGGGGCGAGAGGCAGCGAGTAGCCATAGCCCGTTCGCTTGTCTACAGGCCTCAGATATTCCTGATGGACGAGCCGTTGACAGGGCTTGAGACAGCGTTCAGGCAGGAGCTCCGAAGAGAGATAAAGGAGATTCAACGGTCTACAGGCATCACGACGGTTTACGTGACACACGACCAAGTTGAAGCCTTCTCCCTAGCCGACAGGGTTGCGCTGCTGCATGAAGGGGTTGTGCAGAGCGTAGGCGAGCCGCAGCAGGTTTACGAGAGGCCTGAAAACCTGTGGGCAGCACGGTTCGTAGGCGACACGCCGCTAAACGTTTTCGAAGCATCTCTGAAGGCTGCTGGAGATGAGGCGGTGGTTAAAGTTGACGAGCTCGGCCTCGCCTTTCGGACGAAGGTCTCTAGGATTCCTTCCGACGGCAGAGTTTATGTGGCGGGGCGGTCTGAGGCCTTTAAGCTCGGTGTTGAAGGTTTTTTGACAGGAGTCGTCGTCGGCAGGGAGGTTTTGGGCGACAGAGTCGTTTACACGGTCGACGTAGAGGGCCGAAGGATAGTTGTCAAGGCTGCTGCGTACATTGACCTCAAGCCTGATGAGAAAGTGGAAATAGGGGTTGACTTGGACAAGCTGATGATTTTCGACGGCGAGGGCCGACGGCTTTGAAGCTGTCCAGCATCCTCCTGTTCACGCCTGCTCTCGTCCTCGCAGCCATAACAATCCTCTACCCACTAGCTGTGTCGCTGTACATAAGCCTCCACGACATCGGCCCTCAGGGATGGACTTTCGTCGGGCTTAAACACTACGCTGAGATGCTGACAAACACCTACTTCTACCAGTCGCTAGCCATCTCGGTTGTCTACACGTTGATGTCGGTTAT
>JANWZU010000141.1 GCA_025054795.1 Candidatus Caldarchaeum sp. | reverse complement strand
TAGACGTTTACGAAGCCCATCTTAGAGGGTTTTAGGCCGCTCATATTGTAGGCCTGCTCAGAAGCTTTCTTCAACCCTGTGGTGGTTATGTCTGGGAGGCGGCTTTCTGCGTCGTGGTTGTGCCACTCACCGAGTCCGACGATTTTGACAGGCTTGTCAGTCAGCTTCTCGGCTGCGCCGCTCCGTGAGAGAAGGAGGGCGAAACCGCCGTTTACGAACGGACATATGTCGAGCATCCTCAGAGGGTCTGATATCATGGGCGAAGAAAGATACTCCTCCATTTTGAGGGGTGTTCTGAAGTATGCCCCCGGGTTTTTCGAAGCATTCAGCCTCTGAGAAACCGAAACTTTGCCGTATTGTTCCGGCTTGTATCCGTAGCTGTCCATCTGCCGTCTCATCATCATGGCTGCCATGCTGTTGGGCCCCATCATCCCAACAGGCATCAGGTAATCCAGCTCATAGCGCCATGTCAAAGCCCCCTCACCAGCTATGTTCATAGGCGTGTCGGCTCCGAGTATTAGAAAATGGTCTACGTAGCCGGACTGTATCGCAAGCACGCCGGACACTAGGAGAGCTGCTCCGTTGGCTCCTCCGTGGTCGGCTCGCGTCAAAAGCTTCGGCTGAAGCCCTAGGTTCTGAACAACCTCTGCAGACCAGATCTCAGCCCTAGGAAACGCCGAGCCAGCAACGCCAACACCCTGCCCCTTCAAGTCCTTGAGCGAAAGGCCCGTCTGGTTCAGAATAAGGTTGAGGGCCCATGCGTAGTATTCTTCGATGGTGAGCTTCTTCTCACCCTTGTCCACGCGCGCCCGGCTAACAGGCGTCTCAGCGTAGGCTGAAACCGACACCTCCAACATGACACCAACCATCTCGTCGGAAGGATTTATTGGTTGCGAGGCTTTTTGCTGAGAATGCGGTAGACATCCTCTGCCTTTATGTGGGACGATGAGACGACGGCTCTGTAATCGGTTAAGGCGTCTTCGACCGCTGCAACTATAGCTGGGATGGGTGCTCCGCACCCCTCTCCAACCCCCTTGGCTCCTAGGGGGGTGAAGGGCGAGGGTATGGAGATCCTCACCGTCTTGAAGGATGGAACTTCCGCAGCGGTGGGAGCGAGGTAGTCCATAAACGAAGATGTTAGTAGATGGCCGTCTTCGTCGTATTCGAACTTTTCGTAAAGAACGGCCCCCAAGCCGTGGTAGGCCGCACCATGAACCTGTCCGTCTACTATCTTGGGGTTTATCACGGTTCCGCAGTCGTCAACAATAGCGTAATCAACGACTTTTACAGCTCCGTTCTCACGGTCGATCTCAACAACCACCGCATGCGCTTGGTAGGAGTATGTTAGTGTTAGGTTTCCTACTTTCTTCTCGTTGGGAGGCTTGAAATCGGGGCTGAAAACAGCTGTTGCGGTCAACCCCGGCTCCATCCCCTTCGGAAGCTCGAACGGGTTGGCGTAAGCTGTCCTTGCGATTCTTTTGAACGAAACCCTTTTCTCAGAAACGTCCTTCACGTATGCAGCATGGTCCTCGACAACCACATCCTCCTTTCTTGCTTCAAGAATTTGAGCGGCTACCGCAGCTATCATATCTCTGAGTTTATGGGCAGCGATGTACAGAGCAACCATGCCTGTTCCGGCGAACCTGCTGGCGTATGTTCCCGAGTGAAGCGTGTATGGATGGGATTCAGAGTCGAACCCGGGAGCTACAGAGACATCGTCCGGGTCAATCCTGAGTACTTCAGCAACTATCTGAGATGCTATGGTTTCGTGAGACTGTCCCTGCGGTATGGTTCCAAGCTTGACGAGGACTTTACCGTCTGGAGTAAGCTGCACCGATGCTGCTTCGCTGGTGCCTACGTTGGGAAGCTGGGGGTTAAGCATCCGCACCTGCCCGAAGTTCGCTGCACCAGAATCTATCGTCACCCCTAGGCCCACGCCCACCAGACGGTCTGCGTTCTTCATCTCCCTTTGCCTCCTCCGCCACCCCCAGTAGTCGATTAGAGAAGCCGCCTTCTCCAAAGCACCAAAGTAGTCTCCTCCGTCGTAAACACAGCCGTTCAGAGTTGTGTATGGCTGCTCCTCTTTCGACACGTAGTTTATCCGCCTTACCTCCAACGGGTCTTTCCCAAGCTGCCTAGCAACTATGTCGAGCATTCTCTCAATCATGAACTGGTGCGGAGCCCGTGAGAACCCTCTGTTAGGGCCGGCTGGACACTTGTTCGTGAAGACGGCGTACATCCTTTGACGGAGATGTTTGAACTTACAGCAGCCCGACGCCACCTGAGCCCATACCGTCAAACCAGCCGGCTCGTGTCTGGCATAGGCGCCAATATC
>JANWZU010000055.1 GCA_025054795.1 Candidatus Caldarchaeum sp. | reverse complement strand
TTCGCCTGTGGTTATGTAGAGCATGCCGTCGGGCCCGATTTTCAGCCTTCCCCCGTCGTGGATTGAGCCTCCGGTTATGGAGGTGATGATGTTGGTTCTATCCTCTAGGCCTCCGTTGTATACTGTTCTCACAACTTTGTTGAGCAGTCTTCTCTGCTCTGAGTATGTGTGGTAGAGAAAGACCTCAACCCTACCGCCTCTCTTCAAAGTCTCAACTCCAAGAAGTCCGCCCTCTCCAACGGCCGCTACCTCGACGGAGCCGACATCCTCGACTCTCCGGCTGCTCAAGTCCAGCAGCTTCACCGACCCATGCCGCTCTGTGAACAGGGCTTCGTCGTCGCTTATGAAGGAGATGGACCATGGAACCCTCAAACCTTCCGCAACAGGCTCAGCAGCCAGCGAGACTTCTCTTTCCACGTTCCTAGAGGGTAAGAATACGAGGCCAGCTGCCGCCGCAGCCCCGGCTGCCACCCCGGCTATGAGCACACGACGCCGAGAAAGCCACACCAAACCAGTGTCAAGATGAGTAAATGGCTAGTTAAGGCTATCCACAAATCGTGAGATGAAAAATATATGTATGACGGGGCCACTTGGGGGGTGAGGTTTAAGTCTCGGCCCCTACCTGCTAAGCTAAATGCGCAGGGTAATCACCTTCAGGCCTGAAATGCTCGACTTAGTGCTGAAGGGCCGAAAAACTGCGACTGTGCGGCCTGTCAACGGCTCGACCTACAGCGACGAATTGGTCTTGACAGACGGCAGGCGTAAGGTGAGGGCCAAGCTCAGGGCTGTTAGGAGGTTGACTCTTAATGATGCGGCTAATTACTTCCGTGAGGAGGGGTTCATGTCTCGGGAGGAGTTTCTCAGCAACATCCAGAGGATTTACAGCGGGCTGAAGAACGACGACGAAGTAAACCTGATCGAGTTCGAGCCGAAGCTGAACTCGGACATCTGACAGCTTGACACGGGCCCGGCGGGATTTGAACCCACGACCCCCGGGTTAAAAGCCCGGTGCTCTATCCTGGCTGAGCTACGGGCCCTTGTTCCATCCAGTCTTAGCTGGATTATATTAGGATGTGTGGTTTCTTTTCTTCACTCCGTCTGCTTCTCAGCTAGGTTTATTGGCTTTATGACCTCATGTCCTTCCGTCGCTGAAACTTTGAGCCAGTATTCGTTGACCTTTTCCTGTATGAAGTTTATGGCTTCTTCCTGACGGGTCGGCGTGAAAAGATGAGCGTACCTGTTTTGACGTCGTAGATATTCCTCAACAGGCTTCAAAACCTTGGGCACTACCGTGTGCCGCACCTTTCCGTAGACCGCTTCCTTCAAAGGCCAGACGCCGCATTCGACGGCAAGCCTAGACAGTTTGATGGTTTCAGAGGGGTCGAAGCCCCAGCCCGTGGGGCATGGCGAAAGCGAAATGAAAAGCTTGGGGCCCCTGAACCCTGAAGCTGTTTCAATTTTACGCAGCATGTCGACTACGTGGGACGGAGCTATTGTCGCTAGGTAGGGTGGGTTGTGGCTGCGCCATATCTCGAAAAGGTCTTTCTTCATCCCTGAATAGCCAGCCGGGTTGAGGTTTGTAGGCGGAGTAGTCGTCGTGGACGAGCCGAAGGGTGTAGCGCCGCTTCTCTGGAAGCCTGTGTTGCCGTAAGCCTCGTTGTCGTAGACTAGGTAGTAGAAGTCGAGGCCCCTCTCGATGGCTCCCGAAGAGGACTGGAGGCCGATGTCGTAGGCAGCTCCGTCGCCTGTAAGAACAACAACCTTCAAGTCCTCGCCTTGAGGAAGCTTACCCTTCTCCATCAGGATGTCGAGAGCATCCCTGATACCTTGAGCGCCAGCAGGTGCCGATGCGAAGGCTGTGTACATCCAGCTTGACTTCAGAGGCGTGTAGGGATAAACCTGCAGAAGGGTTAAACATCCCGCTGCGTTGACGATGACGACGTTTCCGCCGAGAGCTTTGTGGAAAATTCTAAGGACAATCATTCCTCCGCATCCTGCACACATGGTTGCGCCCGGTGAGAGATACTCGTCCAAAGGAAACTCTCTCAGAGTCTTAAACCTAGTCTCCATCACATCTCACCCTCCACTCCAGCAAGCTTCATAGCACGTTCAACGTCTCTAAGCTCATCTTTCCTGAAGAGAAACAGCGGCTTTCCCGCCCCAACTTTATCCGGATTTGCTAGAAGGCTGAAGACGTACTCGAACTCCTCCAGAGTTGTGAACTTTCCACCCAGACCCCCGACAACCGACAGAAGCGTCTCAGGCCTGTTTTTAACGTGGTATAGGGCGGCGGCTGTTTCGCTGTATATTATTCCGCCGAAGCCCTGTGAAATGTTTTGGTCGAAGACTGCCACGGCTTTTCTGTTCTTCAACTTTTCGACGATGATTTTTGCGGGGAACGGCCTAAGCATAACTACCTTAGCCAAGCCTGCTGGAACTCCTTTCTCCCTGAGCTTAACCACAGCTCTTTTAGCTGTCGTGGTGAATGAGTTGGTAATGACGAGGACGTACTCGGCGTCGTCTAGCAGAAAGCCTTCCACAGCCTCCAACTTTCTGCCTGTGATGCTTTGAAACTTTTCAGCAGCTTCGTCGAACACTTGAGCGGCCCTAGTAATCGATTCGTGGATGTTGTGCTTGAAAAACGTGTAAAGATGGCCTCCTATGACTGCTGGGCCTTTTACCACGTGTCTACGGGCTTTGAATGCCTGTGGATGGCTGTAGGGTGGAAGGAACTCAGCCACCTCTTCTTTGTCCAGTAGGCCTACCGGCTCCCTCGTGAAAGAAAGGTAGAACCCGTCCATGTTGACGATGGAGGGAAGCATGACTCTTCTATCCTCCGAGACCCGGTAAGCCATCAGAACTAGGTCCAGCACGTCTTGACATCTTTCGGCGTGGAACTGCATGAAACCACTGTCCCTCGCTGAAAGAACATCGTTGTGGTCTGGCTCCAGAGTAATAGGAGCCGCAACCGCTCTCGAGACGTTCACCAAAACCATCGGAGCCCTCCATCCTGCGATGTTGTAGAGCATCTCAAAACCGTACAGAAGCCCTTGGCTCGACGTCGACGTGAAGACTCTGGCACCCGCCAGCGATGCGGTGCCGGCGGCCGTGAGCATCGAATGCTCCGACTCAAGCTGCACAAGCTTCGCCTTCATCACGCCCTCGTTAATCCACTTGGCTAATGTTTCGATGATCTCGGTCTGAGGCGTGATCGGATAGGCGGGTATGTAGTCTACGTCAGCAAGCCTAGCCGCCCATGCGGCGGCCGTGTTCCCCGTCATCATCTCTACGTCACGCATAGGCCTTCGCCTCTCTGACGAAGGTTATGGCTCGCATTGGGCACTCCAGCACGCATATCAGGCAGCCTTTGCAGTTTTCGTAGTCTATGACGGGTTTTTTGTCGGGGTCTAGCTTGACGGCTGAGTCGGGGCAGTATACGTAGCAAACCATGCAGCCCGTGCATCTGCCGTAGTCGACTACGGGGGTGAAAACTCTCCAGTTGCCTGTCTTCCGCAGGTAGGCGTTTCCAACCTCCAGTATGTCGCTGAAAACAACCCGGTCGGAGCGGAGGTCCACAACCTCCAAACTCCTTGAAGGCTCTTCGTTGATTTTGATCGAGTGATGTGGCGTCATGTCGTAGACCTCAGAAACAAGCCGGAGGTTCTTTTCAACCGTCTCCTCGGCCAGCCCCAGCTCCGTCAGCTCCTCGACGGTTGCCTCCAAAACCTGTTTCTTCCTTATCAACCCGGTTATCTTGGCTGCTGATGCTGCGGCTGGAGCGCTGATGACGGGCCGGCCGATTATTTTCAAAGCTTCGTCGGTGATGTTCAGTCTAACCACGACGTGGCTGTCTGAAACCTCTAAAGGCGCTCCGGCTTGCGCTGTGTTTATCAAAGCGACGCCGCCCCTCAAAAGCCCTTCAAGAGGCCTCGCCAGCCAGTCGCCGATGAGACTCTCATCCATCACGACAACTATGTGGGGGTTGAAGATGAACCCCCTCTCAAGTATAACGCTGTCGGAGATACGGGTAAAAGCAACGACGGGGGCGCCTCTCCTCTCAGCGCCGTAAATCGGAGAGTCCTGCGCCAAAAAGCCGGCAAGAAAGGCAGCCCGCCCCAAAATACGGCTGCTCGTCTTAACCCCCTGACCGCCTCTGCCGTGGAACCTGATTCTCAGCATGGGGCCCCAATATATACGTATGCCGTGCGGAGGATATATGCTTTTGAGGTTCATGGGTTTAAAAACCGGCCCTGTTTAAAAAAAGGTTTGGATTGAACATCCTCAACGTCTTTCTCGACCCCAAGTCAATAGCCGTTGCCGGAGTGTCGAAGGATGTTTCCAAGATAGGCCGTGTCATTTACGACCGGTTGATGGAGAAAAAGAAGGCCGGCCTTCTGAATGCCGATGTTTTTGCTGTGAGTGTTTCTCTGAAAGAGCTTGACGGTCAGCGTGTTTACGGAGGTTTTTCAGAGATAGAGCGTGAAGTTGACCTAGCCGTGATAGCTGTTCCTGCGCAGTATGTGCCTGACCTTGTGCTGGACGCAGGCAGGAGCGGAGTCAAGGCTGCTGTCGTGGTGAGCGGCGGGTTCTCAGAGACCGGCGATACAGTCCTCGACAAAAAGCTGAAGGAGGTTGTTGAGAAAACCGGGCTGAGGGTCCTAGGCCCCAACACAATAGGCGTGCTCAACCCCTACACAGGCGTTGAAACATTCTTCACCGTGGAGTTCAAACCCTTCTCGGACGGTAGGCCAGCAAGAACCATAGCCTACCCGCCAAAGGGGAACGTGGCCGTCGTCTCTCAGAGCGGAGCCCTCGCATACTACATTATCGACTCGTTCGGCGAGAGGGGAGTTGGGCTTCGGGCCGCCGTATGCGTTGGCAACCAAATAGACGTGGACGTCGCGGAGGTTGTTGAATTCTTCTCTGAGGATGATTTGACCTCCGTGCTCGCTGTCTACATCGAAGGGGTTTCTGACGGCAGAAAATTTTTGAACACGGTTTTGAAGGCTAGGCGGGCTGGGAAGCACGTAGTCGTGCTCAAGGCTGGAAGAACCAAGGCGGGGGAGAAGGCGGCATACACCCATACCGCAAGCATGGTGGGGGATTGGGAAACCTTCGCAGGGGCTCTTCGGCAGTCTGGGGCGATAGTTGCCCGGACCGTTAGGGAGATGGTTGACGTGGCCTTCGCCGCAAGCTTGCAGAGACAGCCGAAAAACAGGAGGACCTTCGTGTTGTCGAACGCAGGAGGCTTCTCAGTGATGGCCTCCGACCTAGCTCAAGAGCTAGGGCTTGAAGTCTCGAGGCTGCCGGAAGATGTAGTTGCAGTTGTCGAGTCTTTGAAGAAGGCGGGTAAAATGCCTTCGATAGTCGTTGCTGACAACCCTCTCGACCTGAGCGGAAGCGCCAACCCGGATGCATTTGAAGAAGCGTATAAGGCCGTAGCCGGCAGCGGGTTTTACGGCATCCACCTGCTGATGCCTTTCCACATTCCTCCAGCCGTTGATGAGAGCGTGGTCTGGAGGCTAGCGAAAACAGCAAAAGACTGCGGAGCTACGGTTGTGGCCTGCGACGTCGGCGGCTCAGACTGGGCCGTCAGGTTCAGAAAGCTGTTCGTCGAAAACGGCATTCCAGCCTACCACAGCGTCGAAGATGCTGTGCAAACCCTCAGCCTCTACATCCAAGCCCACACCCCTACAAGAAGTCATTTCCAGCCATACCGGCCGACCGACGGCCAGCATCATCCTATACCGAGGCAGGAGCTAAACCAACTGCTGAAAGCCTACGGCTTGGAGACGGCTAGCGAGCAAGTCGTGTACGGGGAGGATGAGGCCCTAGAGGCAGCTGAAAAATTAAGATACCCGGTTGTCATGAAAATAGCATCGGCGAAAATACCTCACAAAAGCGACGTGGGAGGGGTTGTCGCAGGGCTTGATTCCGGTCAGAGCGTGTCCGCTGCTTTTAGAAGGCTTTCAGAACTGGCGAGGAGGCTGGGAGTCGAAGAAGAAGGAGTGGTTGTTCAGGAGACAGTAAAGGGCGTTGAGATGCTGCTCGGCTCCAAGATTGACAAATTCTTCGGCCCCGTTGCCATCGTGGGGTTCGGCGGCGTCTTCACAGAGCTTCTGAGGGACTTCATCACCTTTGTCGCACCTTTGGAGGAGTCCGAGTCCATGTTGATGATCAACACACTGAAGCACCAGAACCTTCTGAAAGGTTTCAGAGCATATCCAGCAGTCGACACATCCTTACTAGCCAAAACAATAACCCAATTCTCCCGAATACCGTTCGAAAACCCCGCCATCAAACAGCTTGAGATAAACCCGTTGATCGTTTACCGGGACCAGGCCAAAGCAGTTGACGTAAGAGGACTTAAATCCGCCAACACTTAAAAACCCGCAGTCAGAAGCGTAGCCGAGGGGCCGTGGTCTAGCTTGGTCTAAGACTCCAGCCTGGGGCGCTGGCAATCCTGGGTTCAAATCCCAGCGGCCCCACTCGTGCGAGGATTCTGTCGAAGCACAATCATAAATTTAATAGGCACATTCGAGATAGCCGTGCCGAAAAACATCCCATGCCGAAAAACCTCATCGTTGAGATCGCCTTCGACATGCCACGGCTAGAAGAGAAAATGCTTGCCAAGGCCGCTGCTGTCAAAGGGTTGGAGGTGAAGCTTACAAACGTCAGACAGCAGGCTTTTGGGTTGGAAAAGCCCTCGATAGACGTAAGCTTGGTTAGATGCGTCTCGATGTACAGCGCAGTCCATACAGCTGCTTTGCGGGAAGGTGCCGGAGTCCGGGCTGTCAACTCCTCCTCTACGATACTCTACTCAGGCGACAAGATACTCACAGTCTCGAGGCTTAAAGCAGCTGGCCTGCTTTTACCGAGGACCGCAGTGGGTCTCGATTCGGATGCGGCTTGGAAAGCTCTGGAGAAGGTTGGGCTTCCGGCTGTCGACAAGCCGCCAATCGGCAGCTGGGGTAGGCTGGTTGCGCTTCTAAAAGACCTCGAGGATTTCAAGCTGGTGGTGGAGCATCGTGAGATGCTAGCAAGCAGCCACATGAAAACTCATTTCATACAGGAGTACATAGACCTACCTAACAGGGACATCAGAACGCTCATAGTGGGGGACGAGGTCGTTGCAGCCATGTACAGATACAGGCCTTCGAACGACTGGAGGACTAACATAGCTCTTGGAGGGGAGCCAGCTCCAGCCTTCCTGAACGACGAACTAATAGAGATAAGCTTGAGAGCTGCTAAAGCTGTCGGAGGCGAGGTTGTGAGCGTGGACGTTTTCGAGACCGTTGACGGAAGCTACTTGGTCAACGAGGTTAACGGCGTCCCAGAGTTTAAGGGCCTGATGAAAGCCACCTCCGTCGACATCCCAGAGAAAGTAGTCAACTACGTCGTAAGATCAGCTAGGTGCTGAGCTTCGCCAAGCATTTGGAGCAGAAGCTGTCGCTCTTCAAATCGACTTCGAAGACGTTGTTGCTGAAGTTCATAACGCATCCGGGGGTTTTGCAGTGAAGCAGCCCCAACATGTGTCCAACTTCATGTAAACACTCCTTGACCACCCTCAGGAAGTAGAGGTTTTCATCGTAGAATAACTTTGGAGGTTTAAGCCTGTAAACTGAGACCAACCCCTTCATCCCTGGAGCGTAGCCGAAGACGTAGTTCAGCCCTGGGACGTAAAGGTCTCTGTCGGTTAAAATAAGGGTGTAAGTGTCGACGGGGCCCAAATCTTCTAGCAGTCGGACTGCGTTGTACTGACGCCGTTTACCGTTGAAGGAGGACTCGACATTCTCCAGCCTCTTAACCTCTACAGAAACCTCCGCCTTGAAGACCTTCTCCAGCCTGTCCCTCAACATCTCGGCGAGGACAGCATCGTTGAATTCCATTAGCAGTATCAGACGCATGAGTTAATTACACCAAATACGTGAAGTCGACGTGATTATATGGGTTGCTGGTTCCCCCGGCGTAGGCAAGTCAACCGTCGGAAGGAGGCTGGCGAGAAGCATCAGCTTCGAATTCATAGACCTTCCGAAACTCTTGACGACTGAAGGTTTAGTCGAGTCGTACGACGAGGTTAGGGATGCATGGACGGTAAACCCCAAGGAGGTATCCAAGCTCATACCGAGAAGGGTTCGGGGCGACTGCGTTCTATCTAGCCACTTCGTTGCGCCGGTAAAAGGTGCTGCTGTGAAATGCATCGTGCTGCGGCTCAACCCCTTGGCTTTGACGACTAGGCTCAAACGACGAGGATACAGTTCTCTTAAAACAGCAGAGAACGTGGAGGCCGAGTTTCTAGGCGTTGTTTATTCCGAAGCAGTCTCATCGCTGGGTCGAAGGAGAGTCTTCCAGCTAGACACCTCGGGAAAGAAGGTAGAGCACATCGTCGATAGGTGTGTGAAGATTGTTAAAGGGTTTGATGAGGGAGACCGCGTCGACTGGCTGACGCAGCTTCCTGAGGACGAGCTCGAAAAGCTTCTCAGTTTTATTGCGAAGTATAGAGGCAGAGGTCTCTGATACATTTTTAAAGCACCTTGCCTTTTATCCGTTGTCAGAATGTCCTTCAATCGGTTTTGAGAATAGCTCTAGGTGTTGTGAATGGAGTCAGACCACCGTGTTGCGGTTCTAGACAGAGAGCTTTGCGATTCGAAGAAGTGTGGAAACTGGCCCTGCATAACCTACTGCCCACCCGTTAGGAACAAGATCGAAGCCATCAAGATGGGTGGGGACGGGTTCCCGATAATAAGCGAAACCCTCTGCATAAGCTGCGGCATATGCGTTAGAAAATGTCCCTTCGAAGCGATAACCATTATCAACCTGCCGTCGGAGCTCCGTGAAAACGTCATCCATCACTACGGTGTGAACAGCTTCAAGCTTTTCAGACTGCCATACCCAAGGAAGGGGTTAGTTGTAGGGCTGCTGGGGAAAAACGGCATAGGGAAATCAACGGCCATCAAGATCTTGGCAGGGCAGCTTGTCCCCAACTTCGGCAACCTAGAGGCTAAGCCTAGCTGGGAGGAGGCCGTTAAGTTCTTGAGGGCTTCGCTCGTCAAAGAACATCTCAGCCAAGTCGCTAAAGGTGTTGTGAAAGTATCCTACAAGCCTCAGAACATAGTCGACATACCGAAGGTCGTAAAAGGAACTGTAAGGGGTGTTTTGGAGAAGCTGGCTACCCCCGACGAAGCTGCTAGGATGGTCGAAGCTCTCGACCTGAAGGCCGTCGCCGACAGGGATGTGGGCCACTTGAGCGGAGGGGAGCTTCAGCGGCTGGCTGTTGCTGCCTCCCTTTTGAGAAAGTCAGACCTGTACATCCTTGACGAGCCCTCGAGCTTTCTGGACATACGGCAGAGGCTGAGGTTGGTGGAGGCTGTTAAGGAAGCTGTCGGCGAGGAACGCAAGGCTGTTGTGGCAGACCACGACCTAGCTGTGTTGGACTACCTGTCGGACACGGTCTTCCTCTTCTACGGCGAGCCTTCTGTTTACGGTGTTGTCGCAGGCCCCTACGGCGTCAGGGAGGGCATCAACATATTCATCGAAGGCTACATTCCAGACGAAAACGTTAGGTTTAGGGACGAGAAGATAGACTTTCAGGTTAAGCCTCCAACAAGGGAGGCTGAAGTCGATGTTGAGAAGATGTCTTGGCCCTCGATGACGAAAACCTTCCCCGGCTTCAAGCTTACTGTCGAAGAGGGCTGGGTCAAGAGGGGAGAGGTTGTCGGCGTGATGGGGCCGAACGGCATCGGTAAAACCACCTTCGCCTCCATAATTGCCGGAAGGCTGGAGACAGACGAGGGATACAGCTTCGACCCAAAGGCTGTAAGCTACAAGCCTCAGCATCCTCAGCCAGAGGACATGACCGTCGAAGAATATCTGAGACAAGCCTCCGAGGACATCGAAACGTCATACTACCAGTCAACAATCGTAAAGCCCTTCAAGCTCGACAAACTCCTGAACAAAAACATCCAAGAACTGAGCGGAGGTGAGCTTCAGAAAGTAGTCGTAGCACAGGCCCTGTCCAGAAAAGCCGACATATACGTTTTGGACGAGCCGAGCGCATTCCTCGACGTAGAGGAGAGATACCACATGGCAAAGCTTCTGAAGAGGATGGCGATGGAGAGGAATGTTTACGTCCTGCTCATAGAGCATGACTTCACAGTCCTCGACTTTGCATCAACAGCTGTCATGGTCTTCGACGGGCAACCCGGGGTAGCCGGCTACGCCTATGCGCCTACAGACCTGCGAACAGGGTTCAACAAATTCCTAAAATCCATGGACGTAACGTTCCGCCGAGACCAAGAAACCAAGCGTCCCCGAATAAACAAGAAAGGGTCTCAGCTTGACATGCTTCAGAAAGCCTCCGGGGAGTATTATTATGCAGCGGTCTAAAAAAGTTTAAGCCGTGTTTGCGGGAGGAAACTATGGGCAAAGTTTTATACCTACCATAAAGAGGTTTGGAACAGGATGTCTTCAGTAAGGCGCAAAGAGCTTAGCCTAAGGGTCGCTGAAGCTAGGCAGCGGGACATAGGCCGTAAGATAGCTAGGGTTGACAGCTTGGGTATGAAGGAGATTGAGCTGAGCCCCGGCGACCTGATAGAGATTACGGGAAGAAGGACGACCGTTGCGATAGTCTGGCCACCCTACAGGGAGGACGATGGCCAAGGTATAATAAGAATCGACGGAGAGATTAGGAGAAACTCAGGCGTAAGCGTAGGAGAATATGTTAGAATATCCAAGACATCAGCCAAGCCGGCTACCAAGATTGTTCTGGCGCCTTTCGAGCCTCTGCCGTTCGTCGGCGACTTCGGAAGGATCGTGAGGAGTCAGCTGCTAAACATGCCTGTGGCGAAGGGCGACGTCATAGTAGTTCCTGTGCTGGGTATGGGTGTTGAGCTGAAGGTTAGCTCCACAAGCCCCTCACCGATCGTCATGGTCACCGAAGGAACAGTCGTTGAGATAAGCACGACGCCTGCGAAGAGGCTTGAGGAAGTTTCAGGGGTGACCTACGAGGACATAGGCGGTCTGCACGATGAGCTTCAGAGAATCAGGGAGATGATCGAGCTTCCGCTAAAGCATCCCGAGCTTTTCAAACATCTGGGCATAGAGCCTCCCAAAGGCGTGATACTTTACGGGCCTCCGGGGACCGGGAAGACGCTGATAGCCAAAGCAATAGCGAACGAGACAGGCGCCCACTTCGTCTCGATAAACGGGCCCGAAATAATGAGCAAGTTCTACGGAGAGTCCGAGGCCAGGCTGAGGGAGGTGTTTCAGGAGGCTGAGCAGAACGCACCCTCCATCATATTCATAGACGAGCTCGACGCCATAGCTCCTAAGAGGGGCGAGGTCACTGGAGAGGTTGAGAGACGTGTTGTTTCACAGCTTTTGACGTTGATGGATGGTTTGAAGACTCGAGGACAGGTTATCGTCATAGGGGCCACCAACCGTATAGAGGCCATAGACCCTGCTTTGCGAAGGCCCGGAAGATTCGACCGTGAGATAAGGGTCGGCGTGCCCGACAGGAACGGACGGAAGGAGATTCTGCTCATACATACACGTAGAATGCCGCTGTCCGATGATGTAAACTTGGAGGAGCTCGCTGAGATCACTCATGGGTTTGTTGGAGCTGACATAGCGGCCTTGACAAGGGAGGCGGCTATGAACGCCTTGAGAAGGTTCCTTCCTCAAATAGACTTGGAAAAGGAAGTAATTCCAGCTGACGTTCTGGAGAAGATAAAGGTGACTAGGGAAGATTTCGCCAACGCGTTGAAGACCATTCAGCCCTCTGCTCTGCGTGAGGTTGTTTTAGAGGTTCCCAACGTCAAGTGGGATGAGATCGGCGGGCTGGAGTCTGTAAAGCAGGAGCTCAGGGAGGCCGTCGAATGGCCTCTAAAATATCCGGATGTCTTCAAGCGGCTGGGTATAAGACCTCCACGAGGCATTCTCCTCTACGGCCCTCCGGGAACCGGTAAGACGCTTCTGGCTAAGGCCGTGGCCACGGAGAGTCAGGCGAACTTCATAAGCGTCAAGGGCCCTGAGGTTCTTTCGAAATGGGTCGGTGAATCTGAGAAGGCTGTTAGGGAAATTTTCAGGAAGGCCCGTGAAACAGCGCCGTGCATCATCTTCTTCGACGAGCTTGACTCGATAGCGCCGAGAAGAGGTATCCACACCGACGCAGGCGTTACAGACAGGATAGTCAACCAGCTCTTGACGGAGATGGATGGGATGCAGTCTCTGAAGGGTGTTGTGATCATGGGCGCCACAAACAGGCCCGACATACTCGACCCAGCTCTTCTACGTCCCGGTAGGTTTGACCGTGTGCTCTACGTGCCGCCGCCCGACAAATCAGCGAGGCTGGCGATCTTCAAGATACACACACGTGAAATGCCTCTCGACGTCGACGTTGACTTGGAGGCTCTGGCCTCCATTACCGAGGGATACACAGGTGCGGACATCGAGGCAGTCGTCAGGGAGGCGGCGATGCTAGCCGCTAGAGAAAACCTGAACGCACAGAGGGTCTCGATGGCGCACTTCGAGAAGGCTCTGCTCAAGATAAAGCCGAGCGTCGGAGTCGAAGAAAGGGCGGAGTACGAGAAAATAGTGAGCAACTTCAAAAAATCGATGGCATACATCGGGTAGAGACTACGCTGGTATAACATGGGTATCGCCCAGATAGTCCGAGCCTAGCTCGCATCCTGAAGCGATAAATATTCCGAACCCAGCAGAGCATTCGAGGTACAGAAAATGCGAGTGCCTTGGAGAAGAGAACCCATCGAAAGACCGACCCAAGCGACGCCGGTACACTACCAAGACAGGATGCTGGAGATACTGACGCAGCTGAAGATTCAGAACGACAAGTTGAAGCGGACGATAGATCGTTTGAAGCACAGGGGTAAGGAGCTTTTCGAGCAGTGTGTAAGAGCTGAACAGGAGAAGGACACGGCAAGAGCCACGATATACGCCAACGAGATCGCCCAGCTCCGAAAGATGACCAGAACCCTGCTGGCCAGCCATATGTCCCTAGACAAGGTTGTGCTTAGGCTTGAGACTGTGAAGGAGTTCGGAGACGTCATGCATGTTCTCGGGCCAGCGACGCAGATAATCAAGCAGGTTCAGCACGAGATCTCAGGCATCGTTCCTGAGGTGGCGCACAGCTTGAAGAGGGTTGATGAGATGCTGGAGAGCATCATAATCGAGGCCGGCAACGTGACAGGAGGCAGCGTCTACGTGTCTGTAAGCGACCCCGAGGCCCAGAAGATTATGGAGGAGGCTGCTGAAGTCGCTGCTCAGAGGATGAAGAGCCACTTCCCAGAACTGCCCGAGACCTACCAGCATCTGGAGACGACGGCTCAAAAGCTCGACTGAAAACCATAATCTCTCCTAATATTTTTTGAAAGATTTTTCAGGTGCTTTGCCGCTAAACTTCTCAGGGTGGATTATTTCGGCGAGTACTAGGGCCGCCTGAGCTATCTGTGGGCCGTGTCTGCTAAAATATCTGTCTGCGTCGACGGCGTATAGATTTTTCTGCTGAACGGCTTTCAAGCAAGCGGTCCACGGCTGTTGCAGGAATTGACGCAGCTCTTCATAGCTTCTGTCTAGACCGTATCCGCACGGCCCCGCTATCAATATTTCAGGCCCGTGTTCCATTATCTCACTTGGTTCAACCCTTCTTGAGTGAACTCCTTTAACCCCCAAGTCAACGCCTCCAGCGATCTCAACCAGCTCGGGAACCCAGTGTCCCGAGCAGAAGGGGGGAAACAACCACTCCATAAACGCCACTCGAGGTTTGGGCAGTGATTCGGTTGACCTTCTTATCCAATTTAGGGTTTCCGATATGCCTGCCACTATTTCATGGGCTTCGTGTTCCCTTTTCAAAAGTTTCCCCAGAAAAATTATGTCGTTTAAGATGTCGTTCACAGCTGACGGATTAAGCTCAACTACAGGCGCTATTTGACGGAGTTTTTCTTCAGATGTCCTAGTTGAGACGGCGCACACCTCGCAAACCCCCTGAGCCACTATCAGGTCTGGGCTCAGCCTCCTAATCGTCTCCACGTCTAAGTAGTAGAGCGGCTTGTCTGAAGACTTGGCTAAGCTGACAAGCCTGTCAACCTCCACCGAAGGAAGGCCGTCCGTTTTTAGCAGGGGGGTCACTACAACAGGCTTGCCGTTCAACGAGCATGCGTAAGTAGTGGCCACGACTTCGTCGGACGCTCCCAAAGCCTGTAGGATGTCGGTTGCGCTTGGAACGAGAGAAACGACCCTCATCTAGAAAGTGAAAGGTAGGTCTGTTTTTAAGAGTTTCGAGCCGCTGTTTAAAGTGAAATATCAGCCTTCCCGTCAACCGATGTGAACGTTTTCGACGCCCTGCTGCTGGGTGTTCTGCAGGGTCTAGCCGAATGGCTCCCGATTAGCAGCGAAGGGCTTACGACACTTGTCGTCAAAACAGTTTACGGGCAGAGCTTTGAGCGTGCGTTGGGAACATCGATATGGCTTCACGTCGGAACGCTTCTGGCCGCATGCCTCTATTTTCGTAGAGACCTAGCTTCCATGGTTTTGGGACTTTTTGAAGAAGGACAGGGAAGAAAGCTTCTGAAGTTCTTGACGCTGGCCACTTTAGCCTCTGCAGCGACAGCATTACCAGCCCTAACCCTTTTGAGACAGGTCGTCGTCCCCGACAGCCTCTTCACAATCTCGATAGGACTGCTGATACTAAGTGTCTCCCTCCTCTCCAAAACAATAAAAGCGAAGTCAAATCGTACGGAGGTCAACTACCAAGCCGCCGTCATAGTCGGACTTGTCCAAGGCCTCTCGATAATACCTGGGATTAGCAGGTCGGGAGTGACCATAGCTGCCTTCCTGATTCTAGGGTTCGGGCTGTTCGACTCCCTCAGACTCAGCTACCTGCTGAGCATACCAGCCATCGCAGCAGCTCAGGTAGCACTTCCAGCTTTCCTAGGTTTCACGCATGTTGAGTTT
>JANWZU010000026.1 GCA_025054795.1 Candidatus Caldarchaeum sp. | reverse complement strand
GCTGTATGCGACCTTCAGGCTGTTCCTCCCCGGTCTGCTGGCAACGCTTCTGACCGCCTTGATACCGACTCCGTTCAAGGTGATAATGCCTGGAGCTGTCGCTGTGGGCGGCCGTCAAACCTTAAAAGACCTTGGGGTGATTGCTCTGTCTGGTCCGGCTTTCAACATGTTATTAGCGTCGCTTCTTCTGCTAGGTTCAGCTGTCTCCCGGTCTGGAGTGGTGGACGCGCTGGCTGCAGTCAACGCATTCATCGCATTTTTCAACCTACTTCCCATAATGCCGCTCGACGGTGAAAAGGTTCTAGGCTGGAGTCTCAAAGTCTGGGCAACGGCTTTCGCAGCCTCACTTGTTCTGTTGATGTTCGCAGGTTTTTGAAATCCTGCTCTCGGAAACTTATATCCTACTTAATATTGCTCCATGTGGGCTGTGATGAAAGCGAAGCCTGCGCACAAAACTAGATCTGAAAGAACGAAGATATACAAATACAGAGTGACCGTGCTTGAGGATCCTCCGGAGACTCTTGACGGCTTCAAGATCTTCGGGCTTGAGGTTAAGCTCGGTAAGGGCAGGCACGTGGATTTTTCTCCGGATTTACGTGTTCTGGACGTCCAAGCCACTCAGGAGCCGCTTCCGATGGACGTTGAGGTGAACGCAAAGTACCACAAAGTAGAGAACAAGACGGTGATAGTCAAAAGACGTTCTCTTCTATTCACGATAGAAAAGGTTGAGGGCGCTACCTCGCTGATTCCTTAAGCTGAGCCGAGCCCCCGAAGCTTGTCATGATCATTTGACATGCTTCGAAGGCTTTAGATAAAAGTTCTGAGGCTCTCTCCTTGGACGAAGCTTTTACCAGCACCGAGTATACGGGCGCTCCTTTCGTAGTTATTTCAATCAGCTCAGCCGGGCCCGCAACCTGCTCTGCTTTTTCAGCAGCCTGCCTGATTGCTTCCAATCCCTTCGGCCCGTCGCAACGCATTATTACGTCAACCCTCATCTCAACCTCACGCACCTTAATCTCCTGCTCAACTGCTTTCTTGAGGTTCTCTTCCTCAGATTCTGATAGTGATGGGAAGAAGTTTCGAGCATCCTCACCCGACGCAATTCTCTCCAGACAGTCGTAAAGGTTCACCAAATTTGGGTAGACAACGATAAGCTTCTCAACTATATTCTTCGACCCAGAGGACTCGAGTGCCTTGAACATCTTCAGGACTTTCGTCTTCTTCTTAACCTCGAGCAGTTTGTCAACCTTCTCCTTCTGAGATACACGCCTCATCGATAGGTCTATCTGATTCGTCTGAGGGTTGACTCGGATGATTTTCAGCACAACCCTCTGCCCCTCCTTGAGGTGTTCTCTGATGTTTCGAACCCACTTGAGGGACACCTCCGAAACGTGGATGAAACCCTCGTAGCCCGGATACTCGTCTACCTCGAGGTATGCTCCGTAGTCTTTCACGCTGGTAATTCTGCCTACTACGAGTTCACCGACCTCGGGAGTTTTACTCAAGAACCTTCTCCTTCTTTGCGTAAATGATTGATTTTCCTCCGGTTGGTTTAGCTACCACGGCGCCGCAGACGCTGCATCTAACAGTTGTTTTTGCAGAGTCGAAAACGGTCATCCTGTTTCCGCACTCGTTGCAAACAACTTGGACAAACCTTGAGACCGGGGAGGGGATAGACTTCTCAAAAGAATCAGTCAAACCTATCTCACCAGCTCCAGCTTCTTAAGCCTGATTCCCTCCCTCATGACAGACCTTCCGCAGCTGACGCATTTGAGTACAAGCGTCTTCTTGTCCGTTGTCTTGGATTTATCTCTCTGTATGGGATATTTCTGGCCTCCGTAGCCTTTGAGCTCCCGGGCGTGGCGTCTAGCACCAAGTGCCAAGGCCCGCTCTTTTCCCTTCCTGTAGAGGACTACGTTGTGCTCCGTGTGGCTGTTGCACTTAGGGCAGTATGTCTGAATTTTAACGGGTACCTTCATTCCTCCGACCCGTTGGGCACAGCAGGATTTAAACCGTTTTAAACATCTTTTAACGCCTTTAACATCAGACACAGCATGGCTAGGAGCATGGTTGTTGGCGACATTATGTCGACTAGGGTTGTGACCGCATCAACCGAAGAGACTGTGTATAGGGTGGCTTCGCTTATGGCCTCGGCGGGCGTTGGTTCATGCGTTATTGTCAGGGATGACAAGCCTGTGGGAATCGTGACGGAGAGGGACATAGTTAGAAGGTTTGTTGCTCGGGGTCCTACTTCAAGAAAGGTCAAGGTAGGCGATATTATGACGAGTCCTGTGATAGTTGTGGGTGAGAAGACGGGGTTGGCTGAAGCAGCGGCTATTATGGCTCAGCACAGGATTAGGAGGCTTGTGGTTGTCAGGGATGAGGAGTTGGTTGGTGTTGTAAGCGTGACCGACTTGGTGCGCTCGATCGGAGAGGGCGAGGTTGGGATGGTTGCGAAAGCGATCCTCAGAGGCTAGTCGGCTACGAGGACCTTCAAGTCCTCAACCCACTTGCCGAACCTCTTTCTAAACCTCTCTACAAGGTTGTCTTCAACGAACCGCATCCTGCCGACGACCACGAAGTCGGCGTCGCCGTACACCTCATCCACCGCCTCGACATCATCCCAAGAGTTAAGCTCGCTGAGAATCGTCTGTGGATTGATCCTTGGGTTCAGCTTGGCGAGCATGTAAACCTTCTCACCCCTAATGTACTTCTCAACCTTTCTAGGGTCGACTTCAACCGCTATGGTCTGCTTTATGACGTCCCGAAGCTCCGCTAAAGTTAGTCTTCCGCTCTTCTCCCTTGACCTTCTGGCCAAGGCTTCAGTAGCTTCCCTAACCCGTGGGTCTCCGGCTTCCAGCCCGGTGAGCGAGGCGACGAGCCTGTGGCTTGTGTAGACTCCTACGTGGAATATGGGGGTTTGGAAGTCGTGCTCCAGCTTTCCACTTGGTATGTAGCCTTCTGGTTTCTCGACAGCCATCGCCTGATGAACCCCGGCCCTTAGCGTCTTGGATTCCTCCGAGAGGGGATGGCGCCACGGTGTTCTTATTCCCGATGCTTTAATGAAGAAGCTGTAAAGCTCAGCCAGCTTTGCCCTCTCGACGCCGATGCTTAACCCATGGACGTCGTTCAGCGTTGCGACAACTTCGTAAAGGTCTGCTATGCCGTTTCTGTCTCCCACCCCTAGGATGGTTGTATGGGCTTCAGCTACTCCCTCGAGTATTGATTCGACTGTGTTGGATGAGGCCATTCCGTAGTCGTTGTGGAAGTGGGCTGCTAGAGGGACATCCGCAGACTGTTGAATTTTTCTCATAAAGTCTGCAGCCTTCCTCGGGGACAGAAGCCCAGCCGTGTCGGGCACGCTTACGAGGGTGGCTCCTGCTTCTCCAAGCCTCTTCACCGTGCTCACAAGCGTTTCTACTTCACCCTCGACGTAGAACCTTGAAGCGTCCTCAACCGTAGCCCTTACATACCTAAACCCATAGGACTTGGCCAATTTCACAGATTCGACAAGCCTTCCGACGGCTTCGTCGTAGCTGATGCCGTGCAGTTTGTGGATTCGATGTATCTTTGTGGGCGAGATGTAAAGAGCTACGCCGAAGGGGTTGTATTTAGCAGCGGCCTCCAAGTCGTCTCTCAACGCCCTTCCATGAAAAACCACCTCAACTCCTCTTTCATCCAGAGCATCCACTACTGGCTGAATGTCCTCACGTGTAGTTCTCGGCGGATAATCTACTGGAAGCTCCACCCGGCGTAATCCCACGGCGGCCAGCCTCTTTGCCAGCTCAACTTTGGCCTCGACCTTAAGAGGTCGGAAAAGCTCTCCCTCCCTCATGGTCGAGTCGAGGAGGACTGTTTTGACCGTGTCCATGCTGACTTTGCCATCTGTTGTTTTCGTATTTAGTTTTACTATTAGGACACCGATACGGGGTTATATTTGGTTTCTTCGTAATTTGTTTACGTTATTCGTATACGGCCATGCGGCTCTTAACGCTCTCTCTCACCAGCCTTCCGACTTCGTCGTTCTCCCGTAGAACCTGCTCCAGTGCCTCGAACAACAGCGTCGACCTGTCGCTCAAGCTGTGTTCCATTAGCTCAGCCTCAACCTCCGCCGTCATAACATCCATGCCCAGAGTCTGAAAAAGCCTCGACAGGGAGTCGTGCCTCCTCTTCAGCTTCTCCACCTTGGCCAAACCCTCATCCGTCAGCTCAAGCAGCTTGTACGGCTCGTACCGTACGTACCCCATTTCCCTCAGCCTGATAATCACCTTCTTGACGGTGCTGGGGGCGACGTTCAAAGCGCGTGCGACGTCGACAGGCCTGACCCGGCCGTTCCTCTGCCGAAGTATCTCAAACACAGCCTCCAGATACTCCTCAGCCAGCTTGACGGCGCCCTTTTCCCGCTTGTGTGCCTTCATCAAAGCCATGATCCGAGGGTTCAGCAACCCGATAGACACAGGAAAGCCTGCATATTAACACAAACAAGCCATTCATCCAGAAAACAAATACTTACCCTCGACGGCCGCCGGGGGTGGGATTTGAACCCACGCGGCCCTTTCGAGCCACAGGCTCTCCAGGCCTGCCCTATACCAGGCTTAGGGACCCCGGCAATCCTTTTGGGTCTTACGCCCGTCGAGTTTATGAGGTTTTCCGCCTCAACCCTCCTCTCCACACGGATGGATATGTGTCTCGGGGCATCACAACCCTTACCGTATCTACCGCCGCCCCCTCGGTTGCTTCGAGAATCTCCTCGCTGGACATTAGGGCGGTTCCGAAGGCCACGAGCTCGTTCTTCAACGTCATCACAGCCACAAAGTCTCCTCTCCTAATTCCCGTCTCAACCCTGCTCACCCCGACGGCCATCAGGTCCGCTCCGTGGCACACAGCGTCGACGGCTGTGTCGAGGATGAAGAGCTTTGGAAGAAGGCCTACGCAGGCTTCGACGGGCTCGATTATCTGTAGAAGCTTGTCGGCGTTTCCCGATTCCCTGTAGTCAGCCCATGCCTCGTAGAGGTCGAGGAGTGTGTGCGATTTTTCTTCTGTGAAGGGGCCTGCCCTAACCCTCCTGAGCTCCTCCATGTGAGCGCCGACGCCGAGGTACTCGCCCATGTCGTGGCAAAGCTTCCTAACGTAAGTTCCGCCCGAGCATCCGACCCTGAACAAAGCCATCCGACCACTCCTCTCGATTAGCTCGTTGAAGTAAACCGTCCTAACCCTAGGCCTCCGTGCTACAGCAGCCCTTACAGGAGGAACTTGATAGATGTCGCCCGTGAAAAACTCAAAGGCCTTCAGAATCTCCTCGTCCGGTACATCGCCATGCAGCTCCATCAACCCCACGTACTCCTTGCCGCTGTGCATCAAGGCTGGAGCCGCCTTCGTCCCCTCGCCCAGCATTATAGGAAGCACGCCGGAGACAGCGGGATCTCCCCACCATGTTCTAGGGTCCCGCCATGTCCAGCCAGACCGACCCCAAGCATCTTCTTAACCATGTAAGCCACTTCGTGGCTGGTCGGGCCGCGTGGCTTGTCGAGGTTCACTACGCCGAGGCTCAGCAGCTCTTCGACGCTTCTGCTCTCAGGAGGTTTACCGTACCTTTCGTCTGTCTCAGCCTCCCGCTTAACCTCCAACTCTGGTTGTCGTCTCCACGGAGGGTCAAGCCTCATACCGCTCGACCATGTAGTTCTCCAAACCGGCTTTTTTGATGGCCTCGAGCACTTCATCGTCGGTGGCGTCTTCCCGAATCTCGACTTTCCTCGGAGTTGGAACCAAATGTTTCACGTTCACTTTCCTGCGTCTCAACCCGGTCAAGGATTTAGGCCCTGTTAAAACTACGGCGCCGTCCTCTTTGACGGAGACGACAACACCTTTAGCCCCAGCGTCTCTTCCAGCAAGCTTGACGCAGACTCTCCCGAGAAGATCCTTTGCAGCCATGCCTCTCCAACTAGGTTCACAACGGTTTTTATACATAAATTAGGCTTTTAGCCGGTCTGAACATGGCGGGCAAGCCGGTGATATGCATCTCGGGGTTCGCAGCCGTAGGCAAGTCAACCGTCGCGAAGATGCTGGCGAAGAGGATGCGGCTACGATATGTTTCAGGTGGCGACGCACTCAAGGAAGTGGCTAAGGAGATGGGGTTCAGCCCCAAAGGTCCGGGTTGGTGGGAGACGGAGAAAGGTCTGGAGTTTCTCAAGATGAGGTCAGAGGACCCGAAGTTCGACAGGAGAGTCGACAGAAAATTGCTGGAGATATGCAGGTCTGGAGGCGTAGTCGTGGATTCATGGGTGATGCCATGGCTTTACAGAGGCAGGTCTTTCAAAGTCTGGCTCACCGCCGACAAGAAGATGCGAGCCCAGCGGATGGCTATGAGGACAAGGATGACCAAGGCGAAGGCTATAAAGTTTCTGGACAGAAGAGACCGTGAAAGCTCGAAGATATACAGAAAGCTTTACAAGATTAGGATGGGGGAGGACTTCGAGCCTTTCCACCTCATAGTGGACACTAGCAGGCTGGAGCCGAGGCAGGTCGTCGAGATAATCGAAAACGTTGCGAAACACTACTTCAGGATGTCCACTCGGCGGAAACCCTCGTGAGAAGCGTGTCCCTATAGCAGTTGTTGCAGACGATGCTGTATGGTCTGGAAACCCTCCTAGAAGAGACGCCACGACCTCCTCTGACGCTTACTCCGTGAACGGGCCTGCCGCAGATTCTACAGCGTCTCGTACTGTTCTTCGGCCTTCTAAAGCGCAGCTTGACGTTTCCCCCGGGAGTTCTAACTTTTTTCCTTATCCTGCTTCTTGTCCTGAGGCTTCTCCTGACCAACTTCACCACCCATACCTGTGAAGCTAATGCCTAGGAGCTTGGATATCGGCGATCCCACGCCGAAAAAGGACAATATGAACCATCCGTAAAACCTTAACTCGCCTCCGTCGGATATGAAAGGAATGTTGAAGCCTTCCGGTGTGAACCCGACTACGCTGTCGCCGAAGTAGCCTGCCAGAATCGGGTAGACCGTGAAAAACAGCATCAGGCTGGCGAACATCGTTATGAGGTTTTTCTTGCTAACCTCGGCGTTGAGCTTCTGAATGTACTCTTTCTTTTTCTGCAGCTTTTGGATGGTTTTCTGGTCCTTCTTCCTTGTTGCAGTCATCAACTCTCTGTTGAAGGCCTGAATCTCTGCCATCTTCGCAAGGTCCTCTTTCTTGAAAACAACCTTCCGAAGAGCAGATGTCGCAGCCGACATCCCCGCAGCCATACCCGAGATCACAACCATCTCCAGAAACATCCCTGCTATTCGCCTCCTAGGAACCTTCCTAGAGCTGGATACATCTCTGAAAGCCTTTCCCTCATCAGCAGGGTGTAGTACTGGTGAAGGATGCTTATCATCAAAAGCAACCCTATGCCTGTGCCGAAGACGTTCAAGTAGTCGGCTACGCTTGCTACGACCCCGATGACCAGACCCCCTATAATCGTGACTGTTGAGATGTATTTCCCTATGATGCTGGCGATTATGGTGGGAGACCTCCTGAACCCGGGCACCTGCATGCCTGCGTTGATCAACTGCTCAGCAACCTTCTCAGGGCCTAGACCTCCGACCTGAACCCAGAACTTGGCGAACAAAACTGCGAAGGATATGAGCAGAGCAGCATGGACTGCAGCTCTCACAGGGTCTTCCAAGACGCTGGCTATGCCTCTGGGGCCTATGACGTAGTAAGCCAGACCGCCTGTTGGAACAAGTGTTCCCGCCTGCTGGTCAAAAACATACGTACCGATTAAGTTGAGGAAGAAGTTTTCGTTGTTTGGGTTGAACCTGCTCCACACCAGAGAGCCCATGTAGAATATGTTGCTGAAAATCGTTGTGGCGAAGATTATCGGGACGTTTGAGACGTACAGCAGCTTGACAGGGTATTTGGCTCTGTATCCCTGGAACTTGGCGTAGGATATCGGAATCTCAACCCTTATCGCCTCTATGTATATCAAGACTAGGACGAGGAAGATCGTTGAAAGGAGCCCCGTCAGGTCTGGGTAACCAGCCTGCCTTACCAAGATGCTCTGAAAGTTTCCGCCTAACAAGGTCTGGAAGATGGCTATGATTATTCCCTGATAGATTCCGTCGGCGAGTATTATCGGAGATATCATGGAAACAAAGATCTCCTCGGCGACTCCAGCCACTATGAAGAGGCTGATTCCGCTGCCAAGCCCCCATCCCTTCTGGACGAGCTCGTCAAGAAGAATGATTAAGATCGTAGCTAGGACGAGCTGAATGAAGATCAAAGTGTTTTGAGTCGGGGTTGTCGGTCCGAAGAACCCTGCGTAGACATAGGCTGCTCCTTGGAAAACTGTTATGACTATTGCGAGAAGCTTGCTGGTCGAAGTGAACAGCGCTCTGTCCTCGCTTTTCTTCAGGTCAAGCTTTATCAGCTCGGCTCCCACAAGCAGCTGGAGGATGAGTCCAGCAGTAACTATCGGGCCTATTCCGAGAGTAATCAGGGTTCCCTGCTTCTGAGCGAAAACTATGTTAAGCAAGACAGGGCTCTGGCCTGTCTGGGCTGCTTGAGGAAGGCCGTACAGGAATGTGTGGCCCATCCATACATATACAACGAGGGCCAGCGCCGTCCAAGCCAGCTTCTCTGTCAGGCCTACTTTTCTTCCGGGCTTCTTAATCTCTGGAAGTACTTTGGACGCCTTCTCGAAAAACGTTCTGACAGCGGACTGCTGGCTCATGCAGCGGCCAACTCCCCGGGCTTCACAAGCTTTCCTCCTGCCCGTTCAACTCTCTCAGCCGCTTTCTTGCTCCACTCAGACACAATAATGGTTAGAGGTCTGGATATGTTTCCAGATCCCAAGAGCTTGTCGAAACCCATCTTACTAAGGTCC
>JANWZU010000123.1 GCA_025054795.1 Candidatus Caldarchaeum sp. | reverse complement strand
GTGATTGGATTTCCAAATCTCCTTCCATCTTCATGGACAGGCTTGTAATTTACTATGTAACGCTTTACTTTTCCTACCTTTATCGGAGGCTTCATCAATCTGTTAGTCTCAATTAGCCACCTAACGGATTCAATCAGTATGTCCTTCCAACGCTCCAAACGGTATTGCTTCCCGTCTGGAAAGACAATTGATGAATATCGCATTTTTTCTCCGGGCCTATGCTTTATTTCGGATATCGGCGTTCCTTTGGGTGGAGGCCACTCTATAACATCGGGCGGTTTTCCTATTCCTGCGTGCCGCATTATCGAAAACGCTCTTCTAATTATTTCGCCTGCTTCCATCGTCGACAGGTCCCAGTCGGCAATTCGCTTATCCTCTAGAGGCTTTTGGATCAAAGTGTCGTAGACTTCCCACTTTGAGCCGTCTGTTGCGATGAAGTACCGAACACCCTGCGACACGCAGTATGAAACGTACTGAAGCAGGTCCTCCTGTTTGCCGAGAGCTTTGGCCCCCACGAAAGCAATCCGCTGACCGTTATGGAGAAGTGTGTAGTCGGGTCTTCCGGCCTGAGTAGGCACCTCCGGCAACACCAAACCCGGGTCTTCGGTGTCCCATCCCAAAGCACGGAGAAACGGGTCTATCAAAACATACCTAGTTAAGGTCTCGTTTCTCTGAAGCGCAGACCCGTGTTTTTCGATTCTTCTCTTTAAACAGGCTACTTTCTCGACGAGTTCTTCAAGCGCCACAAAAGCGGTAGAAACAGCGATAGATATAATCTTTTTAAGCAGTTCAAACCATCTCTACGGCGAAGACGCACAACTTCACGTCTGGGTTTTTGTTGTTTTTCAAACGTTAAATTTGTGGGTATACGGGGTAGTGTGGATGGGTTTGGGCGAGGCTCAGTTCGAAGTGATTCTCGACCATTACCGGAACCCGCGGAACTACGGGGAGCTGGGGGATGCGTCGGTCAAGGTGAAGGACTCTAACCCGTTGTGCGGAGACGTTGTGGAAGTCTATCTCAAGATAAACTCCGACGGGGTTGTGGAGAAGGCCAGCTTCCGTGGGCATGGATGCGCCATCAGCCAAGCCTCGACATCGATGCTCATCGAAGCCATTCAGGGCAAGAAGCTCGACGAAATCAAAGCCTTAACCAAGCAGCACATCTTCGACATGCTCGGGATAGAGGTTGGCCCTGTCCGAGTCAAATGCGCTCTTCTACCGCTCAAAGCTGTAAAAACAGCGGCCTACACTTATCTCGGCGCAAAGATGGAGGCCGAGGAGTTAGAGGAGTAGGGATGGACGGGCTTATAGTTAAACAGCCTTTCGCCGGCTACATAATAGAAGGTAGGAAGAAGTGGGAGATGAGGCTACGGCCTCCTCCCGCCGACAAGCTGAACAGGGAAATCTACCTGCTGTCCGGCGGATACGCATTAGGAAAGGTCAAGATAGTTTCATATGTGGGGCCTCTCAGCAGGGCCGCTGTTCTGAGGACGAAACGGCTTCACGGCGGAGCCAGCTCACGGTACAGGTATGGCTGGGTGGTCAAGGTGGTCTGGAGGTTCAGAAAACCTGTGAAGTACAGACATCCGTGGGGCGCTCAGGTGTGGGTTAGAGGAGTCAAGCTGCTGCGTTAACCTTATTGAGGCCAGCATAGGTTCATGCATGGGTTGAAGCTGGTCAAAGACCCTGTGCACGGCTACATCACCCTGTCTGAGGAGGAGGTAAGCCTTCTGGACACCCGTGCAGTTCAGAGGCTTCGGCGCATAAGCCAGCTGCCCCTCGTCTACCTCGTGTACCCAGGCGCACGGCACAGCCGGTTCGACCACTCGCTGGGCTGCATGTTCCTCGCAGGAGAGTTCGCCGAACACCTCCGCCTAGACAAGGATGAAAAAGCCTTGGTGAGGGCCTCGGCCCTGCTGCACGACGTGGGCCACACCCCGTTCTCACACCTCCTCGAAGAACTTCTAATCGAAAACGGCGTCAGCCACGAGGAGATGAGCGTGAGAGTCATACAGCAGGATGAAGAGGTCTCAACGGCTGTCGAGGGCCTCGGGTCTTCTGTGAAAGAGGTTGTGAACCTGCTCCGAGGCGGCAGCAGGCTGAGCGGCTTGGTGTCGGGCCCGCTTGACGTTGACAGGCTGGATTTCCTCGTCAGAGACGCATACTTTTCAGGCGCCACCTACGGAGTTGTTGATGTTAAACGGATAATCAGGCTGACGAAGCTGCTGGACGACGGGCCAGCAGTAGACAGCAGAGGCATGGGCGCTGTGGAGGAGCTGGCCATCGCCAGATACCACTCTTTCATCAACATCTACTTCCACCACACGGTAAGAGCGGCGCAGATACTCCTGCTCCGAGCTGCTCTGAAGCTTAGCGGTGAGCTTAACTTCGCCGAAATGCCTGTTGAAGAATACTTGGGATATGACGACCTAACGACGTGGTGTTTGATGAAGAACAAGGAGCAGACACGTGGAGTTGTTGAGAGGCTGGAGAGACGAATTCTTCCAAGAACCGTGTTCGAGCGGCAGTATTTCGGAGACATGGGGCCAAGGTTCAGCTTACGGGAGAGGATGGAGGTTGAAAGCGAGATAGCCGACCAAGCCGGAGCCGACCCCTCCAAGGTGTTCGTAGACTTCTCCTACGCACCGCCGCTGACAAAGTACGGGCCGGGAGAGATACGCATACACCCATCAACAGCAGATGAGTCATGGATTCTGAAACAGCTTTCAAAACCCCTCAACGTCGTAAGGGTTTATGTCGAAAAGGATGTTCAGCCGGTTGACAGGGTCAGGAAGGCCGCCGAGGAAATCCTCTCAAAACCGGGCTGAGACCCTCATATATTTTGCGGCTCACCTCCTGGATGGGCTGGTCGCCTTTCACCACCACAACCTTACCTAGGCCACGTAGCAGACGCAGATACTCTCGCCTAACACTCCTCAGAAAGGCTGCTCTCTCATATCTTTGAAGGCCATGGCCAAGCCTCCGGAGGGCTTTTTCAGGAGAAATGTCTATGAACACCACGACGTCGGGCTTGGCAGCATACCTGTTGACTTCCTCCACCCATTTTCTGTTCTTCGTTGCAGCCGACTGGTATGCGAGCGACGACAGCACGCTTCTGTCAGAGACGACGACGTAGTTTTTCTTAAAAGCATCGTTCAGAACCTCTCTCAGAATCAGCCTGTCAGCTGCGAAGAGCAGAGCCATAGCTTCTTCGGGAAGCGTCTTGTTCTTCAAAGCTTTCCTGATTATCCGGCCTACCTCGCTGTCTGTCGGCTCGTGTACGAGGATAGCTTTGAACCCTTCTCTGCTCAGCTTGCGGGTGAGAAGTTTTGCGTGCGTTGTTTTGCCAGCTCCGTCTATTCCCTCAACCGCTATGTAGAGGCCTCTCCTCAACCTGCTGACAGTTTTCTGAGCAAGATTTAAATCCGGAGGCGTGCCACAGGCTGCGTGGCTCGGAAACTTTTCAGCAGGGACGTCACGGAGGGGCCTGAGAGAGCTCCTCACCGAGCGATGCTCAGAGCAGTTGGTTTGAAGGACGACGACTTCGCCAAGCCTTTCGTAGGTGTGGCGAGCACAGGAAATGAAGTGACTCCGTGCAACCTGCATCTAAACTCCTTGGCTGTGGAGGCGAAGAAGGGAGTCTGGGACAGTAATGGTGTTGGAATTCAGTTTACGACGATAGCTGTGAGCGACGGTATTTCGATGAACACCGAGGGGATGAAAGGCTCGTTGGTCAGCAGGGA
>JANWZU010000041.1 GCA_025054795.1 Candidatus Caldarchaeum sp. | reverse complement strand
GTCTCAGAAGTTATCGCTGGAACTAGATATGGTATGTAGATGTGTCGGACAATCAGACCGGTTCCCGCGCCGTAGACCTGAGCCATTTCAAGCTTGTCCTTTGGGGGGTTGAGAAGTTGTCCACGTATAACGACCGCTGAGAAAGGAATATGAACTATTGCTGCCGCTATAGATGGTACATAATCGAGGAACCCGAACGTAAACACGCTTAGAAACACAATAAGCAACGAGGGGGTTAGCATTAATATTACCAGAAGTGGACCCAACAGGCTGTCTGTAAGCCGCCGTGAACCTGTCAACAACCCTATCAGCACTCCGAAAATAATAGCAAGAGCCGTTCCCAGACTCACACGTGCAAGCGTCATCGCTGTCGGGCCAGCAAAATCACCTGATACCAAAAGGTTCCAAACAATAGGGAAAACAGTCAACGGCGATGGGAAGAAAAACTCGCCAGCGATAGATGATATAACCTGCCATCCAGCCAAAAGAGCTGCAAAACCTAAAACCCGAGAAAAAATTCCAACGACCATCATTTCATCGAAACACTTTCAGCCTTAATCATTTCATGGAAATCCTTGGAGATCTCCTTAAAGACTTCGAACAATTCCTCAGACTCGGGTGTGCGTAGTTTTCGTGGGACATCAACCTTGTAGTGTTTATACAGTCTTGCTGGACGTGGAGTGAGCATAAAGATTTCATCAGCCATGTATACTGCTTCACGCAAGTCGTGTGTCACGAACACGACTGTTTTTCTCTCTCCTTCGGTTGACCATATTCTTATAAGCTCATTTCGCATTGTTTCTGCTGTAATCTCGTCAAGATGGCTGAACGGCTCATCCATCAACAGTATCTCGGGTTTAATTGCGAAAGCTCTAGCTATGGCTGCCCTTTGCTGCATACCCCCGGAAACCTGCAGCGGATAGTAGTTGATGAAGCCGTCTAACCCTACAAGCTTCAGATACCGCTCAGCAATTTCATCCCACTGCTCTTTAGGTGTGTTGCCGACTGCGTTCAGTGCGAATATAACGTTCTCTTTTAAAGTCCTCCATTCTAGTAGCCTTGGGCTTTGAAACACATATCCTATTTTCCTCTTGAAACTGGGGTTGTTGACTATATCATAGCCGTCCACCACAATCCTGCCTTTTTCAACCGTTGATATTCCAGACACGATGTTGAGCAGAGTAGATTTTCCGCAGCCAGAAGGCCCTATGATGACGGAGAAACTGCCGCTCTTGACCCTAATCGTCAACCCGTCAATAACTCTAAGCCTTCCTCTTCCATCGGCAGTTGAGAACTCCTTAACAATATCAAGCAGCTCGATGCTGTATTTGCTCTGGGTCTGATGCGTTAGCTCAGCCCTGTCCATCGGAAAAGCCTCCTCTCTAACGTTCTGAAGACTACGAATTCGAAGAAAAGGCCTAACAAGATTAGAAGAGAACCCCATGCCAGCAAGGGTGCCACGAGCCGTTGGTCCCACCAATACTGCATAATGAAGCCAATCCCGCTGCTGAGGCCAACAAGCTCCGCTATAGCTATTATTTTTATACCAATCGCCAGCGAATACCTAACACCTGAGAACACATGAGGAAGTATTTGTGGAAAATAGATTTCTCGTAAAAGTAGAGTCGTTTTGGCGTTGAACGCCTTTCCCATCTCAACCAATTCGGTTTTCACCGACCTTATTCCTCTCGATACTCTAAAAGCCATTTGAGGATATGTAACAGCTGCCAACACGCCGATGGCTGTTACCTCGCTCGCACCCATCACAAGGATGAATATGTAGGCCCACATGACGGCGGGTATTGTTGCGAATATCCAGTTCCATGACTCGAAGAAGTCCTCAGCCCTTTCTTTAAGCCCCATTACCACCCCGATGGATATACCTACTAAAGAACCTAAGAGAACACCAGTCATGAGTCTTCTCAGGGTTTGTAGGATGTGGTAGTAGCTGTTTTCTCCTACAGGTGTCTGCCCAATCAGCACATTAGACAGTTCTGAGAAAACAGCCGAAGTTGTAGGAATGAACAACCCTATGTGAAGCCCTGTTAGGGCCCTAGCCAAAACTTCCCATACCACTAGAACCCCACACACAGATACAGTAGGATAAACCAAACCTCTGCTCATGTTGCTGAACTATATCCCAGGCCATCTTAATGGATTTCGGAACACATCCTCTTTTTTGGGCAGTTTTTCGATTATTACTCCCTCCGAGTTTCTGATGAAGTCCCAGTTTGCATCAACCCATGCGGGGCTGTAGCTCTCTATCAGGAAATACTTTCCTTGGCTCAACCAAGCTTTCACTGTTTGCCTAGTCATTTCGTCTCTTGTCCAGCCTGCTAGCTCACCATCCTTTACATATTTTCCATCGGCCTCAACGAACTCTCTTGAATTTGCCATAATCCAGCGGACTGACTTGTCCAAAACAATGTCTAGGTTTCTGATGATCTCCCAGTTTTCACGAAACCAGTCTTTTCTTGTGACTCTGCCTGTTATTGTGAGAGGTTGGCCGAAAGCTGTTTCCCATGTGTCTGAGAAGCTGAAAATCTTTGTGTATTTTTGCGGCTGGCTTAGAGCCGCTAGGGTGTGGCCGCTGAAAAGCAGCACCGCCTCAACTTCCTTTCGCTCCAGCAGAGGCAGTAGGGCCGCTGACTCGGCGACTTTAACCTCATAGTTTCTCCTAGGGTCGATGTTCCAAAGTGCTTTGGCAGCAACAATAAACGCCGTGGTGGTTCCACTAGCCCACGGCGGAAGGCCTATAGTTTTACCCACAAGGTCCTTCGGGTTCTTGTATTTGTCAGCGTCTTCGGTCCTTACAAACATGGAGTTGAAGAAACGAACTGCGCCTGCGTTGCCGGTGAAAAACGCATTCGTACCTCCCGCCACAAGTCGGGCAGCCTCCCATGGTGCCATGTCGCCGATTGGTTCCCGGCCCGCTTGGAACAAGTCGGCTTCAACCTCATAACCAACTCTCTGTGGTTCAATTATCAAACTGAGTTCGCGGTCAAACCCTTCTCGCGATGCTACTAGAAACGGAATTATTGATGACGGTGCAGCTGATATCCTGAGCCGAACCTCTCTCTTTGTCGGAGAGACCGTAACCAGCTGTGTCTGCGTCAAAGTACGTGTGAGTGTTTCAGTCCTAGTGACTAGGCCGCCTGCGGCGGTAAGGGTTGTTGTCACGAGTCTTGTCTCTGGCTGGCGTGCCAGATATCCAGATCCAAATCCAACAGCGATGCCTACCGCTGCCGCCGCGGCAGAACTTAACAAAGTTCTCCGTCCAACGTTGTTTGAAACCGAACCACTCATAAGTCTTAACCCATTGTCATATTTATAAACATTACTGTAAAAACCTTAAAAAACTTCTCCCCCATATTCACAACATGAAAGATTTAAGATGGTTCATGACCCACTTGCGCACAAAATCTCCAGATCTCTACATCGAAACAGAGGCAGAAATCAACCCCTTCCTAGAGGTCACTGCCGTAATCGGAAAGCTGGAAAAAATTTACGGAATAGAGGCTCCGTTGCTTTACTTCAAAAACGTCAGGGGCTCCGAGCATGGATTGGTTTGCAACGTTTACAACGGCTACAGAAAAGTCTCGACGGCTATGGGTCTTGAGGTTGAGCAACCATGGCGTTTATTGGAGGAATATGTCAAACGGAAAAGGAGTTCAGTCATGCCTAAGGAGGTGTCGGATGGACCTTGTAAGGAAGTCATCCTTAAGGGTGAGCGAATCAACGTTGCTAAATTTCCAATCGTGACCACCAGCCCAAAGGATGATGCACCATACCTGACGACTGCGGTCACTGTGTCGAGGGATGTCGAGAACCATGAATTCCCTAATTACAACTTAGGAATTTACAGACACAGACTAATCGACAAGAACAGGATCGGCTTATACTACAGCTGGGGAAAGTTCATCCACTATCTTCACAGAAAAGCTGAGGATAGAAATCAACCGTTCGAAGTTGCGCTTGCAATAGGCCTCAACCCGCTCATCACAATCTCTGCGACCGACCAAAACCATGGACACGAGTACGAGTTGGCTGGGTCTCTTATCGGCGAGCCCGTTGAACTAGTAAAATGCGAAACTGTAGACCTACATGTTCCCGCCGACTCAGAAATAGTCATCGAAGGCGTAATTCATCCCGGTGCTAGGCAGAGAGAAGGCCCGTACGGAGAGTATCCGGGATACTATGGGCATATTGTTGACGCTCCAATGATACAGATAACATGCATCACGCACAGGGAGGACGCGATCTACCAGCATGCGTCGTCCGGTGGACATGCGGAAAATGTTTTCTTTCTGGGTTGGGAAGCCGACCTGTTAACAACTCTTAAGAAATACTATCCCACGGTAAAAGCCGTCCACATGCCTTTCTATGTTGCACCATACCTATGTTTCATATCTATGAGAAAGGTGAACGAGGGCGACCCAGTCAGCGTTGGAGTGGCTGCAGCCGGTCTTCAACAATTCGCAAAGTACATTGTTGTGGTTGATGATGATGTAAACATTTTCGACGTCAAAAGAGTTTTGTGGGCCGTCACAACCAGAAGCAGGTTTGACGAAGATGTTGTCGTAGTTCCTAGAAGCAAGGGGAACAGGCTGGACCCCACTACCTACACACGCATGCGCGACAGCAGGGACAGCATGGTCACCAAGATGGTCATAGATGCTACACGAAAAACAGGGCTGCCTTACGAGATTCCTGAGCCTGTGGAAGAACCGTTGGTAGACGCCGTTGATTTGGAGAAGCTCGGCATATCCCGCAAGCTGGAGCAGGCCGCAAATAAAGTATAAAGTTAATATACAAGCCTAGTCTAGCCCCCGTTCATGGGCGACTTAAGAACTTTCCTGAGTGTTCTGTTAGAGAAACGGCCGGAAGACCTTCTTATGGTTGACCGGGAGGTTGACCCGAGGTTTGAGATAATGGGTTTTGTTGAGAAGTTTGAGCGTCAGAAGCAGGCTCCTGTGCTTTTGTTTAAGAAGGTGAAGGGGACGAGCATACCTGTTTTAACGAACCTGCATGCTTCCTTCGAGCGTTTAATGCTGATGTTCGGCACTAGGACGAAGGAGGAGACTGTGTTAGAGTTTATGAGAAGGGCTGACCGCAAAATAGCGCCTAAGGTTGTTGATACAGGGCCCGTGAAGGAGAGGGTTTTGAGAGGCGACGCCGCTAAAGCATCAATTCTTCCACAGATAGTTCACAACGAGCTTGACGGAGGGCCCTACATCTGCTCAGCCGGAACCATCATGAAAGACCCTGACACAGGTGCCCTCAACGTCGGACTGTACAGAAACCAGCTGATGAGCGACGGCCGAATAGGCTTGATGATAAACCCCGCCAACCACGGCACATACATTCTTAACAGATACCGCGAGCTCAACAAGCCGGTCGAAGTTGCCCTCGTCATAGGCCATCATCCGGCATTCCTTCTCTCCGCGGGAGGTGCACGTCTCCCCTACATAGGCGGAGAGCTAGAGCTGGCTGGGGCTTTGATGGACGAACCTCTCAGGGTTGTCCGGGGTGAGACCGTTGACTTGGAGTATCCTGCCGACGCCGAGATAGTCATCGAGGGAGTGATCGAAAACCCCAGCCAACTGGTTGAGGAGGGTGATTTCGGAGAGTACCCAAGATACTACAGCGGTAAGAAAATGGTGCCCTTGATAAAGGTCACAGCCATCTGCATGAGGAACGACGCAGTCTACCAGGACATCGCAGCGGCTCACGACGAACACATCGTCATGGGTTCGCTACCTAGGATGGCTACTTACTTGAAGAGGATTAAGGAGGTGGCGCCATACGTGAAGATGGTTAACCTGCCTAAATCCGCTTCAAGCAGGGCGCACATCTACGTCTCGATTAGAAAGCGGAATGACGGCGAAGGTAAGCAGGCGGGCCTAGCTGCTCTGGCAGCAGACCCCAACATCAAGATGGCCATAGTGGTCGACGAAGATATCGACGTTTTCGACGAGGAGCAGGTTCTTTGGGCTGTCGCCTTCAGGTTCGAAGCCGACAGAGACCTCGTGGTGATCCCTTATGCTTTGGGCGCGCATCTGAACCCCTCAGCGTACAGCGTTGAACGGTCTAAACGAGGCGTCCTGCAGACTAGGCTCATAGTAGACGCTACTTGGCCGTTGAAAGGGTTTGAAAAATCTCCCGTCGCAAAGGCTCCTCAGAACGTCGTCGACAAAATAGGGTTGGGGGAGGCCGTCAACCGGGTAAACGACCCGTTGCTCAGGTCTCTTCTGTCTTAAATGAATGTGAAAAACGAAGGTGCTGCGGGTATCTTGTCCAGCACAGCCTTCTCCAAGTAGTCTTCTAGACGAAGCTCCTCAACACCGGGAACTCTAATCTCCTCAGGGTGGTAAGGTTTTCTCGTAGCGTCTATGCCCATCTTAGCGACCATCGCAGGCTCTCTGACCGTCGGGTCGAGCGGCGAGCCCTTTGCGTTGGGAACTATGAAGATGTCTTCATCAGCCCTTACTCTAGTGGCTATGGCGTGCATAACCTCAACGTCGTTGTGGATGTTTACGTCATCGTCGACAACTATGACGAACTTCAGGAACGGGTCGGCGGCGAAGGCAGCGAATACGGCGTTTTTCGCCTCGCCCTCCACGGTTTTCTTGGTCTTGACGACGCAGATGTACCTGCATCTACCGCTCAACGTCATGTTTATGTCGGTGACCGAGGGAACCGCGTGCTTGACAAACCTGTATATGATGTTAAGCCTGTTGAACATGCCCCATACGAGGTTGTCTCGGTGGCCTGAGAACCCGTTCTGGTAGATAGCGTCGTGGCGCATCGTTATGGCCGTCACCTTGATGACCGGGTTTAGCCTTCGCCTTCCGTAGGTGCCGGGATACTCGCCGTAGGGCGCTTCATACTCCATCACTCCGGGTGGCATGTATCCCTCGATGACCACCTCGCAGTTGGCTGGAACCTCCAGATCAACGGTCTCGCATCTTACAAGTTCGACAGGTTCCCGCATCAAGGCTCCGCAGACTTCATACTGGTCCACTCCGGGCGAGGTGTTGGCGACGCCGCCTATGTTGAAGGCTGGGTGGTGGCCGATGCAGATAGCCACCTCCATCCTCTTCCCCTCCCTCTCGTATTTTTTGTGTATGTAGTGTGTCTGAGCCGTCTCCGAGAACTGCGCCCCAAGCTGGTCTTTCTTCTGAACCATGTGTCTGAAAACTCCTAGGTTGTAGTGGCCCAGCTCAGGGTCTCTGGACACCAGAAGGCCTCCGTCTACGTATGCGCCCGCATCAAGCTCATGCAGCGTTGTTATCGGAAGTATGCCGAGGTCCACCTTGTCGCCCTTGATGACTACCTCCTTCACCGGACCGTCTGAAACTCTTTTAGGCTTGATTCTCTTCTCCTCCAGCTCCCGGTAGGCAGCAGTCACGTTCTCGAACGGGATTTCAAGCGCCCGGCACATTCTCTTAACGCTTGCATGCATGTTCATAAGAAGTCGGTACTGGCTTCCCCTAACCTTCTCGAACATCACGGCTGGAAACTTTCCCATTTTCTCAAGCTTAGCCACAACCGCAGGTGCTTCGAACTTAGGCGAAACCTCCCTCTTGATGTGTATGATTTCTTCAGGCGTCTCTCGCTCCAAAATGTTTATGAATGTTCTTAAGTCCTTGGACATACAGATGCGGAACCAGTCTGATATTTATAAGTGTTTAACCTCTGATTCTACATTACAATTAGTAAGATTCCTAGCATCACTGTCAAACATCCCGCTATTACTTGAAGCTTGAAGTTCTCGGTCTTTCTAGCAATCAAGAGGCTCAGAACAATGGTGAAAAGGGGTGACGTGTTTATGAGTGGAACCGCTATCACTAGCGGTGTCAAGGCGTATGCCACGAATACTAGAAGTAGTGCGGCTGAGGTAGATATCCCGGACATGAAGAAAAATTTGTTGCGGGTGATGTGATTGGATGCGTTGCTCCTGTAGAAGGGGAGGAAGGCAAGGGCTGCTAAAGCGCCTAACGCCGCGCCGGCAGGTGGGTTGGGTGTAAGCGTTGTCCCGTATTTTCTCAGAGCTTCTCCTAGGCTGTAGAAGAACGAAGCCATCAATCCTGTGAGGATGCTCAACCTAAAAACGTGTTCTTTTAGGTTCGACACACCCAACAACCCGCCGACGACCAAAACCGTCCCGACGATGATTCTGGGAGTTGCAGTCTCGCCTAACAATGCTACAGCGATTATTGAGGCGAAGAGGGGAGAGACTGAGACGAAAGGCGTCGACTCTGTGGCAGTCATGGTCCTAAGCGTTGTGAATGTCAGAAGCCTACCTAGGCCTGTGGCGAATATGCCGGCCGCTAGGAAAACCGCAAGAGACATCACGCTTGGGGTTTGACCGCACATGTAGGTGTAAATGGCTGCGGCAGGCCATAGGAAGATGTTGTTGAGAAGGACTGATGTGTAATGGGCTTGGTTTACATAGCCTTCTCGCAGGCCAAGCCTGACTAGAATTCTGCTAAGCGAGAAGAACAGGGCCGCTCCCAAGGCAGCTGAGATGCCGAGGTAATGTTCGATCAACTCAGAGTCACGTAGCCTATGGTTGTCTTTCGCCTCTGACTTAAACTATAGGCCATCTCGAGCTAAGTTTTAGGCCGAACTTCTCTTCAAGCCTGAAGAGAATCCTCTCCGAAGATTTCTGCGCCTCCTCCAACACCTTCTGCTCGTCGACGGTCGTCATACGGCGGTTCTCCATAACAATACGTCCGTCTACGATTGCGGTCTCAACGTCCCTTCCTTCAGCCGAGTAGACTAGGTTGGGAACTAGGGCGAACTCATGGTTTGGCACCCAGTTCGAGTTGTATGGGTTTACGATTATTATGTCGGCCTTCTTACCTACCTCCAAGCTTCCTACCTGCGTCTCCATTTTAACTGCTTTGGCTCCGTTCAAAGTCGCCATCTCCAGCGATTCTTCAGGCAGTATGAGGTCTGCGTCGTATCTCACCTCCTTGTGAGCTGTTGACGCAAGGTACATGGCTCTGAACATGTCCAAGCTGTTGTTGGCTGCGCAGGAGTCGCATCCCAGACACACGGTCACGCCGCTCGCTATGAGCTCGGGAAATTTTCCGAATGCTATTGAGCCGTAAGCTCCCTTCATGCTGGCGCCCGGGACATGCGCAACCTTGACGTCTTTCTCCTTCAGCAGCTTCACTTCGTTGTCTGTAATCCAGCCCATGTGGATGAGAAGCCAGTGGGGGCCGAGGACGCCGAGCGAGTTCAAGTACTCGACGGTTGTCTTCCCTGTTCTCTTCAAAACCCACTCCATCTGCTCCTTCGTGACGGCGTTGTGCATCTCAACTCCCACCCCGTGCCTGAGGGCCAAGTCATTTATTCTAGCTATGAGCTCCGCTGAGACGTTGGGCTCGACTCTTAGACCGCACCACACCGTTATTCTGCCGTCGCCCATTCCCTGACATCTTTTAAGAAGCTCTTCGTTTCTCCTGACAGCCTCGTCGGTCGATGTTTTAAGCTCCCTAGGCACGGGCCTAGCCGGGTCGTCCACATCCATGCTGGCCCACGCTATGACTCCTCTGATGCCTATCTCAGCCATAGCCCTCGCAACGTTCTCCATCCTGTATCCGCCGGGGTCGACGGCCGTCGTCGTCCCTGTCTTGATGGCCTCCATGCTGCACAGCAAAGCACTCATGTATGCATCTTTGTCGTCCATCACAGCCTCGTACGGCAGAATTCTATCATGTATCCAAGTGATTAGGTCGACGTCGTCGGCCAGCCCACGGGCAAGCATCTGCGTCTGATGGAGATGGCCGTCAACAAGTCCGGGAAGAACTATCTTATTCCTAGCGTCGATCACTTCGTACCTCGAGTACTTTTTCCCGACTTCATCCGCTTTACCAACGTCCACAATTCTACTGTCCTCGACGACGACGGCTCCCTCTCTGATTATTCGTCTAGCTTTATCCAAAGTGATCACATAGCCGCCCTTAACTAAACAGTTCACGTCTTTTTCCTCCGGTTCGCCGATATAAAGCATTTAAAGTGTTGAAGGAGAGGATGCTGTGAGAGTGAAGATTTAGATTGGTAGAAAGCTGGACGTGTTTTATTCTACAGCAGTATTGCTGAGACAACTGTATTCGGAAATGGTAGTTAGATTAAGTTGTGCAACTCCACTCATAGGACCAACTGCATGGTTCACTTCAAACACACCTGTTCACATGCTTTCTGCAAAACCTATTCGAGGCTGTCAGGCGATGCTCTACTCTTAGTGAAGAATTTAGGGAGACGGATATATATACCGAGGTGCTGCTCATGCCAACAGACTTGCAAAGCAGTCAAGCGAGACCAGAAGTGGTGGTTGTGGGCGGAGGAATAGTAGGTCTTCTTACGACATTTATGCTTAGGCACAGAGGGGTTGACGTTGT
>JANWZU010000039.1 GCA_025054795.1 Candidatus Caldarchaeum sp. | reverse complement strand
AACCGTGACTAACTTAGTCTTCTTGACACAGCAGGCAGCGGGTGGAGCTGCTCCTTCCACAGCCACAGTCCAGCTGAACACAACGCAAACAGGCGTCAGAACGGAGACACGTGCTGGACGGACAGACTGGGTCTCAGCCCCTCCATGGTTCTACATACCTTTCTTCCTTCTACCTCTTCCTCTAGCAGCTCTGCTGCTTAATGGAAGGAACAATAAGATCGTCATAAACAAAGTCGACGTCCAACCGGTCGGCTGGAAGCCCGGCGACGCGCCAGCGGTCGACGACATCTACATGATGCCCAGCGTTCTCAGCGTAAAGAAGAACACGGTGGTCGAGTTCGTCAACAGGGACGAGACAACGCACATCGTGGCTTGCTACGACGGGCCGGCTGAGCATCTCTTTGAGTCTGAGGAGATTAAACCCGGTAAAAAGTGGAAGCACAAGTTTAGAGAGCCTGGGGTTTACTACGTCAAAAGCTTGGTGAAGCCGTACATGGGTGCGATAGTAAGAGTTGGCTGAGGTGCAAATCCACAAATAACGGCTAGTTGTACTTTTTCCGCCATGTCGATTGTTTCAGCTGTGTTCGACATAGCTATAGCGCTGCTGCAGCTTGTGTTCGGCGTTGCGTTGGCGTTGTTCAGCATAACCGTGGCCATCAACATCCTCAACAGGTCTACGAAGGACATCAACGAGTTTGAGGAGCTGAGGAAGAGGAATCTGGCTGTCGGCGTCTACGTGGCTGGGATTCTGATAGCCGTGGGCAACGTCGTGGGTCAAGCGGTTTCAGGAGTCAGCAAAGCAGTCGTACCCGGAGCCTTCAACCTTCCGGCTCTCATCGGAGGGCTTGTGCAGCTTTTCGTCGGTCTTCCGCTGGCCATCGTTGTGATTACGTGGGCGCAGAACAGGGTTTACAGCTGGCTTGTCAGAGCTGCTTCGAAGCTGCCTAAGGTCGAGATCGAGAAGTTCAACATTCAGGACGAGTTGAAGAGCGGCAACCTCGCCGTGGCGTTGGTTTTGTTCGGAACTTTCGTAGCAATCTCGCTGGTCATCAGCCAAGGAGTGTCTTTCCTGTCAGAGCCGATAGCATCAGCCATACGAACTCTCACGGGCCTATAGTATCCGGGCCCAGCAGCGAGTAGAGCAGACCGAACAACGATATCAGAGCAAGCGGGGCAGCCAGCCCGCCGACCACTCCAGACGTGAAAACAGACGGTACGACGATGATGGTCTCGACGCTGAGCACAACCCCTGCAGCCATCCCCCATTTTTTCATCTTCATGGCGCCGTAGCCAGCGGCTATTCTAGCGGCTCCGTAAACCAAGCCGAGCCACAGAGCGAACCCCATCTCCCACGGCAGAGTTTCACGTATCTCTGGAGCTGCATCTCCCACGGCTAGGGCCAGCAGGCCTCCGACGACTTCGACTATTCCGAGGGATAGCAGCGACAGGCCTCCGGCTTTGCCGGCTGTTGCTCTGTCCATGTCCTAGCCTATGTAGAAGGGTTCTCTGGCTGGTCTTTCGTCGCCTGCGATGGGTCTTCCAGCGTAGCCCAGCTGCTCAAGCTCCTGCATCATCCGGTTCTGCCTCTCTATCTCGGTCTCAAGCGCCGTGAAGTCAATCTCGAAGTCTAGGTAGCGTGAAACAACCTCCAGCAGCTTCTTGGCTGCGACGTGGTCGGGCATGTAGGAGGATGTGTCGGAGAACAGCATGGAAACTTTCCGCTTGTCTCTTGCGAAGAAGAGCATCAGAAAACCGGTTGTCCTGTCGACGGGCAGGGTTTCGAGGGACGGGGACTGTCTCGCTCCAGCCTCTAGCAGCGCCTTCGAGTGGTCGAGGTTCGTCGTCGACACGAACACGCTTCCGTCGCCGCTGATTCTTCCGCTCGCCAGCACCATGTACTCGCTGATGTTGTTTTGACGCAGAAACTCGTAGAGCTTCGAAGCCACCTCATAGCTCCCCTCGTTTCCCTCGACGGGGAAGGCACGGCTCAGCAGAAGAAGCTTCAACCCCTTCACCTTCACGAGATAGAGCTCGAGCTTAGGCCTCGAAGCAATACCCTGCTCGTCTATGATGCTTATCTGCGGAAAATGGGGCGAAAGTATCTCGCCCACCAAAACAGCGTTGAAAACCTCACGCAGGTAGTTGACAGCAAGTATTCCAGCGGCTCCCGCCGTTGGCGAGCCTTCTATGAACACCGCTCCTTCTAGGTCTGGGCTGTCGAGCAACTGTATCTTTGTTTCAAGAGGCATGTCCGCCGTTTATGGATATGGGGTTGCTAAAAAGCATGTCTCAGCAAGCCTATTCTTCTGAGGGAAGCAGTTCTTGAAACATGAAACGGCTTTCTCTGAGCAGCCTTTCACCCAGCCGTATCTTCACAGGGGTTTTGAAAAGCGGGCTGTCGTAGACGAACGTGTGGAACTCGCCGTTTTCGCCGCACGGGTCGCAGGTTGGTGGAAGGTTTTTGAGGAAGGTTTTGTCGAACTCGGCTCCGGCGAAGGATTCGGGCAGCTTCTGCAGGTCAACGACGACGACTTTTGCCTTGAAGCCTGTTTCGATGAACTCCGTCGCCAGCTCAGCCGTGTCGACTCCCCAAAGCGGAAAAACACACTTCATCCCAGCCCTGCTCATGTTGACCTCCCTGTATCTTCTCACGTCCTCTAGGAAGATGTCGCCGAAAGCCACCGCTTCCACATCCATCTTCACGAGCCTTGTGCAGACGTCGTGCATCACCCGCTCGTAGACCTCGTTGCTGCAGTTGGGCGGGATGTAGGCCTTCATCAAAGGCAGGCCCGCGGCTTCGGCCTGCATCTCAGCCAGCTTTTCTCTGACGCCGTGCATGCTCACACGCCGGTAGGCGTCGGTGAAGGTTGTCAGGAGGCCTGCTATCTCGA
>JANWZU010000201.1 GCA_025054795.1 Candidatus Caldarchaeum sp. | reverse complement strand
AATGTCAAGGGAATTTACGCTCTCGGAATAGAACAGGAGTTGCGAGTTTTCTTCAATGAAAAGCCGTTGATGCCTATGCCCCAAACTGTTCAAGATGCTACTTTTATCGCTGAAGGGCCCTCAGCGGTTTTCAGACTGTAGAACTTCTCTCTTTCGCCGATTATCACCTTGAAATCCCACGACCTTTCCATAGGGGGAGCCGGCTCGACTTCCAACCCAATTTCCTTACGCAGCAAAAGCCGTACGAGGTTCTCCCTTCTAATACCTACATCGGGCGATTTGCTTTCGATGTAGAGCAGCTCCCACATCTGGCCGAGGAGCTTCAATACGTCCGTCTTAGCTTTCAAAAGACCGAGGAGCTCGTCCACACGACGGCCCATGAGTCGAATTATTTATCTATTAGCAGATTTTTAAACCAATTTTCTAGGCTTCTCGTAGAGATAGATGACGTGTCCTTTGATTTTCTGCCAGTCTGTCGGTGTCCAGCCCGGTATGGGGAAGTCGTGGCAGACTATTCGGGCTGTTGGCTTCAGCTCCGTCTCCAGCTTGGGCCTCAGCTTGGCTAGGAGGTCTCTGGTTAGGTAGAGAGTTATGACGTCTGCGTTCTGCAGCGGGATGGTGAACATGTTTCTCTTCACTACGGAAACCATGTCGTCGAGGCGAAGCTCCTTCACCCTCCTCCTCACATGCGAGACGAGGGCGGGCCTTAGTTCGCATCCGACAGCCAAAGCCTTGAACTTTCTCGCAGCAGTGAGCAGGAACCTGCCGTCTCCGCACCCCAGGTCGTAGACAGTTTCACCTTCCTCCAGCCCCGCCATCTCCAGCATCCTCTCCACGACGTTCCACGGCGTGGGGACGAAAGGCACGGGCTTGGAGACGGGTTCCACGTTCACCACCTACTCGTGCAGAAAGCCTCGAGGCTTGGGCTTCAAGTATTCTGGCATCTTCCGCTCGAATGCTTCAATCAGCTTGCTGTAGTTGTCGACGGTTGTCTGTATGTCGTCCAAGCCTTTCATAATCCTCTCCTTTATGTGTGGCTCGATGTCGAACCTGATCTGGGCTCCGGGGTAGGAGACTGTCTGGTTTTCTAGGTCGACTGTCAGGGTTAGGCTGCCTTGTTTCGCCATGTTTCTTAGCTGGCTTACCTTGTCTTCGGGCAGCTTGACGCAGACGAGGCTGTTTTTACTGGCGTTGACGTAGAAGATGTCGCCGAAGCTCGAGGCTATGACGCATCTTATTCCGAAGTCTGTGAGTGCCCAGACGGCGTTCTCCCTGCTGGAGCCTATGCCGAAGTTCCTCCCCGCCACCAGTATCTTAGCGTCTCTGAACTCCGGCCTGTCGAGCACAAAGTCTCCCTTCAACGCTCCTCTGTCGTCGTACCTCCATCTGTAGAAAAGATACCGGCCGAGGCCTTTACGCTCAATCACCTTCAGAAACTCCGCTGGAATAATCTGGTCTGTGTCGACGTCGTCGGCCTCTAGTGGTGCGGCCTTTCCGACAACACGGACAACAGCTTCAGGCACGTCTGGCTCACTGCAGGCCATCTATTTAAACAGAAGCCCGATGAAGGCGTTAAGTTTTTTATCAGAACCGCCGCCCTATCTGACTGAGAGTTTTTGGAAGCAATCGTCGTGGAGGAGCTTACTAAGAAATATGGTGAGCTTACGGCCGTCGACCGTGTTTCGTTCAAGGTTTCTGAGGGCGAGGTCTTCTCTCTTCTGGGCCCAAACGGGGCGGGTAAGACAACGACGGTCGAGATCCTCGAGTGCCTCAGAACACCTACTTCGGGCGACGCCTTCATCAAAGGCCTCAGCGTACGAGACTCTTCCATCGTCAGGAGGATCAAGAAGATCATCGGCGTCCTTCCGCAGGAGTTCAACGCAGTCGGAAACCTGACAGTCTACGAAAACGTTGAGCTTGCGGCTGCGGCGAAGCAGGCGAGCGACCTTAAGCAGGTCTTGGAGGACCTTGGTCTTTGGGAGGTTCGTGGAAGGATGTTCTCGAAGCTGTCGGGTGGGTTGAAGAGGCGTGTGGGAATAGCCATGGCTTTGGTCGGAAGCCCTGAGATAGTGTTTCTTGACGAGCCTACGACGGGCCTAGACCCCGAGGCACGGCGGGAGACGTGGCTTTACATCAGACGGCTTAAGAAGCAGGGGTCGACTGTTGTTCTCACCACACACTACATGGAGGAGGCTGAGAAGCTGAGCGACAGGGTTGCGATAATAGTCAAGGGCCGGATAGCTGCCGAAGGGGAGGTTAAGAGCCTCATCGCCAGACACGGCGGGAAGACTAAGCTTCTGTTCGAGGAGCTGGACAGCCGTGCGGCTGAGATGCTGAGGGAGAGGGGGTTCGAGGTGGAGCAACGGCCTTCCGGCCGTGTGGTTGTCAGGGTCGGCAGCGACTCTGAGATGTTCGAGGTGTTGACGGCTCTCAGGTCCATGGGCTACCACGTCTATCCTGAGATTAAGCAGGCTGGGCTGGAGGATGTTTTCCTTTCGGTCATCGGCTCCAAGCTCTCGAACACAGGTGAGCTGACGTGAGGACTACTGCCACGCTCATCAAGCTGCTCTTCAAGACTTGGATAAGGAGTAAGGTGAGCCTCTTCTTCGGCCTAGCCTTCCCCATCATGCTTCTGCTCGTCTTCGGAACCATCTTCGGCGGAGCGTCTCCTCCAAACTACAGGCTTTACGTCAGGAACCTCGACGTCGACTCCAGCGGAAGCCCGGGCGTTCTTTCAGAAGCTTTCATACAGGCTTTGAACAACAGCGTCTTCGAAGTGGTTCCGCTCAAGCCCGAAGACCCTACACCACGTTCGACAGGCTTCGCCGCCGTCCGTGTGCTGACGATTCCGAAAGGCTTCACCAGCAACCTGCTGAACATGACGATAGCCAACCGTGTGGACATAACGGCTGACACGATTAGGAGGATGGTTGAGATGGCTGGTGCGCAGATTCCCGAGCAGGCCAGGGCTAACATCACGGCTTCGATGCAGGCGTTCACAGCCTTCAAACAAACCATACCAGCCGAGAGAAAAACACTCGTTCTGGAGGGAAGCCCCGACGACCGAGTACTACAGCCGATAGAGGGCATCATCAACGTCATAGCCTCCAAGTTCGAGCTGGCTCTTCTCAACGCATCCTCGGCGGTCGAGGTCAAAACAACATACAGCCAAGCCAGGCAGATGCGGACAGTCGACTACTACCTGCCGGGATACACAGCTGCTTTCATCATGACCAACGGCTTGATAGGCGTCTCCTCCCTTGTGTCTGACATGAAGAGGAGTGGCGTGATAAAGCTGCTGGCGTCGACGCCTGTTTCGAAGACCTCTTGGATTGTCTCGCTCGTAGTCGTCCAGACCTTCGCAGCGCTTTTGCTCACCGCTGTTATGTTAGCTGTTGGATGGGCTGTTTTCCGGATAACAGCTCTGCCGGACTTCTTCAGCCTTTCTGTGATTCTTCTGGGTACTCTGGCTTTCACGGGCTTCGGCGTGCTGATCGGGGGTGTGTTGAGGGAGGCTGAGGCTGTGACGGCTGTGGGGAACACGCTTTCTTTCCCGATGATGTTTCTGTCGGGTGCTTTCTGGCCGATGGAGCTTATGCCGCCTTTCTTGCAGGAGGTCGCAAAGTTTGTGCCCCTTTACTACTTCCACGTAGCCCTAAGAGAGACACTCCTAGTAGGCTCGCTGGCAACAGCCATTCTCCCAACTGCAGTGGTTGCAGTCATGGCCCTCCTCGGAATCTCGCTAGCGGTTCTCACGACCAAGTGGAGAGACTTCTAGCGCTCGAACTGCTCGGACAGCACGGCCACCACTTCAGCCAGCCTCTTCACCCCTTCAACGGGGTTGGAGGCTATTGGATGGCCGAAGCAGATGTGGGAAACACCTGAACGCAGAAGAGCAGCCGTCTTCTCGAGCACCTCATCAGCCGAGCCGCAGACAGCGAAGCTCTCCAAAATCCTTGCCCTCACATCTTCATCATCTTCAGCCAAGTCCTCCGGATTCAGCCCGGCGGCCCTCAGCATGGGCGAGCCGTCGACCAAGTCGGCGACGTAGCGTTTCAACGTCTCGAAAAACTCATCAACTTCGACCGGGTTTGTGGAGATGAAAGTGAAGGGCCGTGCGATGAGCTCCTTCCCCCTTCCACCCGAATCGTCCATCAGCCTGCGCATCTCGGCTGCGTACCTTGGGTTCGCTAAGTTGTCGACGACTATTCCCGTCAGCTCCGGTATTGCGGAGGCCGCTCGTGTTAGCAGGGGCCCGCTTGTTCCGACGTACACAACTGGGTTGAACGAGCTGGCCCACGTCAGCCTCTTCAGCTCGGCGAATGTCTGCTTGACCTTGTCCACGACCTGCTTTATTGAAGCCTTCTCGAAGTAGGCTCCACGTGAAATGCCTAGGACTGCTCCGGGGCTTACGGACTCGAGAAAGGCTAGGAAGCGGGCGTTAACGACTGGGTCGTAGAGGTTTGCGGGGACGGTCACGGGCCCCAGACGTGCTTTTTCGACGTGCTGTGCGAGCGTGAAGGCCAAGGCCCATGCCGGCCTGTAGGGTAGGTGTTCGTAGAGCTGAATTGAGTAGAACCCGGCTTGGTCGGCGGCCTTGGCTAATGCTACGTAGGTCTCGAGGGTTTTGTCGCCCTCCAGCACGACGCTGAACCGGGCCATCGACTAGGTTGTAAACGGCTCTGCGGCGATACAAACATTACTTCTTGTGCCGGAAACGCTGTAGTCAGGTTTTTTACGTTGAAGACGTTGACGTATTGGGTTGAAGACCAAGCTGGCCTGCACGCTCGGCCCCTCGCTGTCTACTCCGGAAGACATAGCGAAGGCCGTCGAGCTCGGATGCCGCATCTTCCGGATAAACTTCAGCCATGGAGACAGACGCCTCTGGCGAAGCCTCGCCTCCAGCGTCAGAGAAGCAGCCGGAAGAACCGGAGAGAGATGCGTTTTGATAGGCGATTTGAAAGGAGGGTCTGTACGTGTGACGGGCCTCGGGAAAACAATTTCGCTGGATGTGGGTGAGAGCGTTAGGTTTTCTTTGGACGGCGACGTGCGGCTGCCTCACCCCGAGTTTTTCAGGAAGGTTGAGGTTGGAGATACGCTTGTCTTCGACGACGGACGTGGAGTGTTGAAGGTTGTGGCCTGCGACAGCAGATCCGCAGTCGCTCAAGCCGTCCGTCCGGCGTCAATTTCGCCCAACAAATCCATCGTCATACGTGGTAAGGAAGTCGAGCCGCCCGACTACTTGGAAGCATGCAGGGATGGGTTGGAGGCTGCCGTGGAGATGAACCTCGACTACGCAGGCCTCAGCTTCGTGCGGAGCGCAGAGGACATCGAGGAAGTTGGGAGGTTCCTCGAAAGTAGAGGCAGCCGGATGGGGTTGATTGCGAAGGTCGAGACACCCTCAGCCGTCCGGAACATTTCGGAGATATGCGAGAAGTCCGACGCTGTCTTGATAGCCCGAGGAGACCTAGGCATGCACTTTTCCCTCGAGCTTGTTCCACGGCTGCAGAAAACCATCGTCGAAGCGGCTTACAACGCATGCAAGCCCGTGATTGTTGCGACACAGCTTCTCGGAAGCATGGTGAACGAGCCGGTTCCCACACGGAGCGAAATAGTTGACGTGATGACCTGCGTAGAAGACGGAGTCGACGTTTTGATGCTCACAGCCGAGACCGCTGTAGGCCGTTATCCGCTTGAGTCGGTAGGCTGGCTGGCCAACATCGCCGAGACCTATGAGAAGGGGGTGAAGCCGAGGAGAACGCTGCCGCAGGACTCGGAGGTGATGGACAAGTTTGCCCTCGCAGTCGTAAACCTCGCCGAATCCCTCGCTGCGAAGATGGCGATTTTCACGATGAACGGAAACATGGCCCGCCGGATAGCGAGGTTCAAGCCTGTAGGAGGAGTCATCGCAGCCACCCCCAACGAACACATCATACCACGGCTGATGGTTATGTGGGGCGTCGTCCCCTTGGTTGTGGAAGCTGAGACATACAGCGAAGGTCTTGAGAAGCTGGAGAAAAAGCTGGAGGAAGCCAAGCTGGCCGAGCCCGGCGACACATTCGTCTTGACCTATGGGCTTGTGAAGGAGCCGGTTCACACGGTTAAGATGAAAATATATCCGTAGATCTTTCTCGACTAAAAAATAGGGAGGGGTGGTTAAAGAGGGGGTGGAGGAGGTGGTAATGGCTTCCTGCGTCTGGTGAAAACTATTGTCGCAGCCGCAGCCGCTGCGACCACAGTGTTTGACGCAGCTAAGACTGTGCGTTGCTGCTCTAGGCTGTTGGCTCTGCCTGTCTCAGATGCGAGACGTTCGGACAGCTGCTTGTTGGAGGACTGGGCCTGCGCAAGCTCTGCAGACGCTTTGGATAAACTCTCTCTCAGGCCTGCCATCTCTGTCTGCATCCGGCTTTTCTCCGATTCAAGCTGCTGTACCTGAGATGACACTCTAGCCAAGTTTTCGTTTAATGTTTTAACCTCTGCCTTCGATTGCATAAGTTCAGATTCGAGTTTTTCGTTCTCCTCGATGAGCTCGCTTATGCGGTTGACTACAGTTTGAGGCTTCTGGAGCATAAAGTAAGACTCGAGTATTTTCTGGTTGTTGTACAGGAGAACCACACGCCAGATGCCGGCCGTTAGTTCTTCGTTCAGCGTCAACGACCACCAAAACCATGTGTCAGTAACCATTCCTGGCTGAGTTCTTCTTATCGGGGAAACTATCTCCCTGCCTTCGGGGTCAACCCATTTCAGGAGAAGCTCGAAGGGTGCTTTGATGGACTTGACCTCGATGTAGAAGTAGGCTCGAGGGTTGGCTGTGGTGTAGAAGCCGAACACCTCGTCGTCGACAACTACTGTGGCTGGGTTTATCACCCGGTTGTTGCTGTCAACCGCTCCGTAAAACCCGTAGCTGGACAGCACTATGTCTTGCGAAAAAGCCGAGGGGATTAGGAGCAGCGATGCGGTAAATATCAGAAAAAGGGCTGTGTTCTTCATGATATAAAATATATGGCGCATAATTTAAGGTAAAGAAAGTTTTTACCCCACTACTCATGTTTGACGACCAACCAAAAACTGGGTTATTGCTTGCCTTCCTGCAGGTCTTCGACGCCTTTTTCGGTGATTTTGAAGTAGGCTTCGGCTGTCGGCGGGTGGTAGGGGCTGTCGATTATCCGTGCGAGACGTGTGTTGTTGGCTGCCCGGCGAATGAAGATGCGGTAGGTGCTGCTGTGAGCGAGGACATGCCCTCCGCTGGGCTTGTTGGGGTCGCCGAAGAACTGGTCGGGGTTGGCCTGCACTTGGTTGGTGACGACTACGGCGACGTTGTGCATCTGAGCTGTGCGGAGAAGCCTGTGAAGAAGGTCGTTCAAACGCTGCTGCCTCTCAGCCAACGTCCCACGACCGACGTACTCTGCTCTGAAGTGGGAGATGATGGAGTCGACTACGACGAGTCGTGCCTTGTACTTTTCGATGTAGCGGCCGAGCTCCTTGACGGTCAGCTGGAGGTGGCTGGAGTTGTAGACGCTTGCGAAGATGACGTTCTCGAGGACTTTCTGCGGGTCAAGCCCACGGCCTTCAGCTATCTGGCTTATTCTCTCAGGCCTGAACGTCGCCTCGGTGTCGATGTAGATGGCTGTGCCCTCGAGCCCTCCCTGCTGCCGTGGAAGCTGGGTCGTTACGCAGAGGGTGTGGCATATCTGTGTTTTTCCGCATCCGTACTCTCCTATCAGCTCCGTGATGGCCTGCGTCTCAACTCCTCCTCCCAGCATCGAGTCCAAGGCGGATGAACCCGTCGTCACCCTCTGCATAGACTTCCGTCTCTCCAAAACCTCCGTGGCCGGGACGAACTCCTTGTCGAGGAAGCCGCTCTCGATGAGCAGCAGACGTGCCTTCAAACACAGCTCCTCAGCCTTCTCAGCGCTCAGCCCAATCTCCACCAGCTCCCTAGGCGTCGCAGCCGCCAAGTCCAGCACAGAAGTTATGCCGGCGGCGTTCAGCTTCTCCTCCGTAGCCTTGCCCACGCCCTCGACGGCCTGGAGGTCGAAGACATCCACCTCTTTACTGTCGGCTGTTTTCTTGGAAACCATATCCTTGGACATCTGTGTTTCATGGCTGTTTATAAAATGTGGAGGCCGCTGCGCCGAGGGGGAGGGGGCTACACGGCCTCGGCTAAGGCTATGCGTGGGCCCAGCGCCCTTTTCAAGGCTTTGGCGATTGAGAAGCAGAGGGGGACGAGGTAGAGGGCTGAGATGGCGTTGAAGACAGCTGTGAACGCCGTTATCAGGGTTGCTGCGGCTAGGTCGGATTCGACGGCGAAGCCCGCAGCCGTCAGGGCCCTTTTGCCGAAAGGCAGGTAGATGGAGGGGAACCACCAGTAGTAGAGGGCGAAGGTAATCGGAGCCATCACACCTGCCCTCGCCAAAACAGCCGTCAAAGTCGTCAGCACAACTCCGCCACGCTTCAGCCTCTTCGCCAGCCTAAGCCCTACGTAGACGCCTAGGAACATCGCAGAGACAGCCGTGAACTTCATCAGCTGCGGTATGGGCGGCGGCGCAAACACTCCTTGGGCTGTTATCACCAAGGCGTACCAGTGGGCGAAGGCAGTAAGAAGGCCGTACTTCCAGCCGAAGAGGATGAACGACATCAGGTCGGGTATTTCGGCGAGGTCGAAGCGGAGGAAAGGCAGGAGGGGGAAGGGGACGCTGGCGGGAGCCAACCCCATGGCGTACGCTAGCGCTGCGAAAGCCGATGCACCAGCAAGCTTTTGCAACCTATTCATGGAGATAGGTTAGATTTAGCTCGTATTTAAATATTCATAACGGTGAAGTTAATTTTACTTTTTTGTAAAATTATTTCTCCACAATCAACTCCTTACCCATGGACACAACCCTCTCGAAAGCGTCATGCGACTTCACAGCCACAACACGGGAACGGCCAACCTCGTAGATCGTGACGAGGCCCGCTGTCTCGAGCGTCTTGACGTGCTTGTAAGCCAGCGCATAACGGGTCTTAGTGAGCCTTGCGACGGCTTTGATGTGAAGCGGTCTGTCGCTCGTTGAGACGATCTTGAGGATTTTTAGACGGAGAGGGTTTCCGAGGGCTGAGAAAACTCCGGCAAGCTTTATGATCTCTGCTTCGCTTATCTCCTCCACCATCTCCCTCCGCTACTTTACACGGCTGCATGTAAAGATTTAACGCTTGAACGTCTGCTGGATAATGCTCCTTAGTACGTACTGCAGTATGCCTCCATGTCTGTAGTACTCAACTTCGATGGCTGTGTCAAGGCGGGCTGTTGCTCTGAAGGTTGTTTCTTTTCCCGACTGGTCGACGGCTTTCACTGTGAGCTTTTTCTTGGGTGTAAGGCCTTCGGCTATTCCCGTTATGCTGTAGGTCTCTGTGCCTTTGAGGCCCAGCTGCCGCCATCCCTGCCCCTCCTCAAACTGCAGCGGCAGAACACCCATCCCGACGAGGTTGCTGCGGTGAATCCTTTCGTAGCTCTCGGCAATCACAGCCTTCACACCCAGAAGCATGGTTCCCTTGGCGGCCCAATCCCGGGAGCTGCCGGCCCCATACATCTTTCCAGCTAGTATGATGAGGGGTGTGCTGTCGGCCGTGTACCTTGTTGCGGCGTCATAAATCGTCGTGACCTCTCCCGTGGGATGGTAGACTGTCCACCACCCCTCCTTGCCTTCGACCAAGTGGTTTTTGAGCCGTATGTTTCCGAAGGTCCCCCTAATCATCACCTCGTGGTTTCCTCTTCTCGCTCCGTAGGTGTTGAACTCGACGGGCGGTATGTTCCTCTCGATGAGGTATCTTCCGGCGGGGCTGTTGGGCGGGATGGCGCCTGCGGGAGAGATGTGGTCTGTCGTGACCCTGTCGCCGAGGACGGCTAGGGCCCTCGCCCCCACTATGTCTTTGAGCTGCTCAGGGCTTGGGCTCAGTTGTTGGAAGTAGGGTGGTTCACGGATGTATGTGGAGGAGCTGTCCCATGCGAAGGCGTCGCCTAAAGGTACTTCAAGCCTCTCCCACTGCTGCTCACCCTTCAGAACGTCGGCGTATTTTTTGACGAAGATGTCTGGAGTGAGAGCTTTCGAAACAGCTTGCTTCACCTCCTCGAGGCTGGGCCAAACTTCCCGCAGATACACGGGTTTTCCGTCCACGCTGAATCCTAGCGGCTCGTTCAGCAGGTCTATGTCTATTCTTCCAGCAAGCCCGTATGCGACAACCAGCATAGGCGACATGAGGTAGCTGGCCCTGACCAGCGGGTTTATCCTCCCCTCGAAATTTCTGTTTCCGCTCAGCACCGCTACGGTGTAGAGGTTCTTGGACCTGATCTCCTCGGCTATTTCTTCGGGCAGAGGGCCGCTGTTGCCTATGCATGTTGTGCAGCCGTAGCCGACGAGGTTGTAGCCCAGCCTCTCCAAGTAGGGCATCAGCCCAGCTCTCTCAAGATATTCGGAGACGGCTGTCGAGCCCGGCGCTAGGCTGGTCTTGACGTACGGCTTTCTTGTCAAGCCTTTCTCCACGGCTTTCTTGGCCAGCAGACCTGCTCCAACCATGACCGTGGGGTTCGACGTGTTTGTGCAGCTTGTTATCGCAGCTATCACCACGGAGCCGTGCTGAAGCCCATCTGGCTCAGCTTGCTTTTCAGGTTTGACCGTCTGAACGGCCTGAGTTCGGGGCCCGCCTCCCTCGTAGTGCCACGTTCCCGTGTTTACTCCCTGCGCAGCGGCGCCAGCCTGCTTGAGGTATTCTTCGATGAGCTGGCGTGTCCTCTTCTTGGCCTCGCTCAGCGGTATTCTGTCCTCTGGGTTAGCAGGCCCTGCGATGGAGGGCTCTACGGTTGAGAGGTCCAGCTCGACTACGATGTTGTAATCGGGTGTGGTGCGTGGGTCGTAGAAGAGTTTCTGCAGCTTCGTGTACTGTTCGACCAGCCTAACCTGTTTCTCAGGCCTCCCCGTCAGCCTCAGGTAGTTGAGTGTTTCTTCGTCGATTGGGAAGTAGCCGACTGTTGCGCCGTACTCGGGCGCCATGTTGGCTATGGTGGCTCTGTCGGGGACGGTGAGCTTGGAGAGGCTGGGGCCAAAGAACTCGACGAACTTGCCGACGACGCCGAGCTTCCTCAGCATTTCGGTTATCGTCAGGACGAGGTCCGTGGCCGTAGTCCCCTCTCGGAGGTCGCCGACTAGACGGACTCCAACGACCTCCGGCGTAGGCATGTAGTAGGGCTGGCCGAGCATCACAGCCTCAGCCTCAATACCGCCCACACCCCATCCGAGAACACCCATGCCGTTGACCATCGGAGTGTGGGAGTCGGTGCCGAGAACCGTGTCTGGAAATGCTGTTAGAACGCCGCCGTCTACCCGTGAGTCAACAACCTTCGCCAAGAACTCTAGGTTGACCTGATGAACTATTCCACGGCCCGGCGGCACCACTCTGAAGTTCCGGAAGGCCTGCTGAGCCCATTTCAGAAACCGGTACCTCTCCTCGTTTCTTTCAAACTCCCGCTCCAAGTTGAGGACGAACGCCTCAGGTATTCCGAAATAGTCAACCTGAATCGAGTGGTCAACAACCAAGTCGACCGGAATCGACGGGTTAACCTTGGATGGGTCGCCGCCAACTCTAGCTAAGGCGGACCTCATCGCAGCCAAGTCAACCAGCGCCGGAATTCCCGTGAAGTCCTGCAGAAGAACACGGGTAGGCTTGAAGGGGATTTCACGGCCTCCGCCGCCCTTGTAGGAGGCTGCGGCCTTGACGTCTTCGTCGGTTATGATTCGGCCGTCGACGTTCCGTAGAACGTTCTCGACGAGAACCCTTATGCTGTAAGGCAGCTTCTCAACCTTGAGCAGCCCCTCTTCCTCGAGCTTGGCGAGCGAGTGGTATGCGTAGTCTTCGTTGTCGACGGAGAACCTGCCAAAACTCCTCTTACTCAGCAATATTTACCACTGGGCTTTCCCGGTTTTTTCCTCTTATTAAACTAGTTGAAGTTTTTCAGGCCTGTTTCTCCTGCTGTTTCTTCAACAGGTCTTCGAGCGTGTAGGTCGGGGGCTGGGATGATGGTTTGATGGCTGGCTTCTCCTCGACGACAACTTGAAGCAGGCTTGTCTTAAGGACTTTTTCAAGCCGTTTAACGAGGTCTAGGGGAGGGTTGAAATCCCCCTGCTCTATCTTCTTGATGATGGTCTCTTTTGTTTTGACTAGGTTCGCCAGCTCAGCCTGCGAAAGACCCATCTTCTGCCTCTCTCTCCTGACCACCTGACCTAGGTCGTCGACGTACTCGTACTCGACCTCGACATCCCTGCTTGCTCGGGCTGGCTTGGCCATGAACCGTTATGTGAATGAATAGGGTTTAAGTTTTTCCATCTCACCGCAGCATCCACTCAGCGAGACACAGGACTCGAGAAACAACCGTCCAAGCCTCGAGAGGTCTTTGCGCTAGGGCAACCTTGACGTCGGCCAGCTCCTCCGTCTCTTTACGGAAGTCTCCGTGCGGAAAACCGCCGACCATCACCATGGGCTTTCCTGCTGTCAGAAGGGATGCAAAGCCGGTATGGCCCCGCGTGTCGGCTTTCTCCGTCATCAAGATCTTCCGTGAGGGGGTGAGCCTCTCAACCAAGCTCCTCAGCGAAGCTCTCTCAAGCCTTAGAAGGGTCTCGCCTGAACTGGAGACAACCTCCATGTCCTCAAACAGCTTTTCCATAAGGCCCTTGAACCTCTCGTAAACTCGTGGAAGCCTGACGGCTGGGTTGACGTGGACGACGTAGCCGTTTAGGGTTGCTGCGTAGGTTTCGAGGAGGCCGTTTAGGTTGAGAGGCGAGCCGAGGGCTTCGAGCAGGCAGAAATGCAGGATGTCGGGCCTGCCTCGTTTCTCTGCTTCCGGCAGGTTTTTCATCGCCCAGTGGTGGTAGGACCTGTCGAGCAGTATTTTTGAGGGGTGTTTGCCACGTCTCTCCGCATGCTTCAGGACAGCCGGATGTCTCTGAATCTCTGGAGGAACGGTCTCGACAGCCGTCTCAACCAGCACGAGTATCAGCTTGTCCAACAGCGACAATAAGCATAAACAAGGGCTCGGATATACGTTTGCGGCGTTGAAGAACTCGAGGAGGAAGGCGCTCAGCCACGTCAGGAGAGCTTTGGACTTCGCTTCGGAGATCTACTCAAGCGACCCCGAAACGGCTAGGAAGGCTGTTAGGCTGGCGATGAAGATAAGCCAGAAGAAAAGGCTGCGGCTGCCGACAGAGCTTAGGAGGAGGTTTTGCAGGAAATGCGCAACCCCGTTCACAGGCCCCTCAACCTTCTCGGTCAGAGTTAGGCAGAGGAGGTCTCCTCACGTCGTAGTAAGATGCCGTGTATGCGGCCACACACGAAGATACTTGGTGAAATAAAAAAGCGGGGTTTAGTTTCTTCTAGGCCTTGATGCTAGGGTTGGGATGTATGCGCCGAGGAACAGCGCGGTCAAGACGACTGCCGAGCTTGCGAAAGCCATCATCAACGGATGTGTCAAAGCTAGGGCTGCAGCGAAGAGGATGAGCGAGCCTGCTAGGAGTTGGATGACGTGCCTTGCTCCAACCCGCATCCTCAAGCTGGCTAGCCTAGAAATCAACAGAACCGGGATGGAAAGGTAAACGAGGCCTATGAGGAGGGAGGCGGTCAAGCCGGCTGCAAGGACAGCCAGCTCGTTGTTGACAGAAGTCAACGGCGAAGCGACAGCCTGCGAAACATGCAGCACCCCGAGCAGCGGGTAAATCGAGTACTTGACTAAGGTTCTGAAGACGGGGTTGGCGTACTCGGCCTCCGCAACCCACGGGCTCCACGAGTAGTAGAAGGCGTTGAAGACATCCATGAAAACCCTGCCTGAAAACGTCTGGAGTACGAAGCCGTCTCTGAACTGTCTGAGCATCTGGACCGACGGGTCGAGCTCCGAGCCGAAAGCAGCCGTGGCTATCAAGCATCTCGAGGTAAGCCCTCCCTGAGCCGTGACAGTCTGAAGAATCACAGTAGGCTGTATCTGGGTCACGGTGTTGATGACGGTTTCTCTCTGAGTTGTTGTCAAGGTTGTGGGCGACGCAACGGTCTCTCTCACTGTTGTGGCCGATGTTTCAACTCTCGTTGTTGTGACAAGGGCTGTTGCCCCAGTTGCCACGGTTGTTGTCTGGATGATCGTCGTAGGTAGCGTTGTGGTTCGCGTCGCTGTGGTTACTGATGTAGTTGCTGTGGTCTGTGTCGTGGTGACTACGGAAGTAGTCGTTCTGGTTGTTGTAGATACAATTCCTACCCGTGTAGTGACCTGTAAACGTGCCCAAGCAACCCAATCCTGACTGGAGGATCCCTCCGCCCCTACCACCAACACAATAACATAGGAATTCCCAAGGGTAGAAGCCGGAAAATCAACAGTAAACTCTCTAACACCCTGAGTATATGTTATCACTTCTTGCAGCAATATTATTTCGTCCGATCCAGATTCCAAATATATCTTAATCCTAGCGCCACCAGCGGTGGCGCCATGCAGAA
>JANWZU010000161.1 GCA_025054795.1 Candidatus Caldarchaeum sp. | reverse complement strand
CAACGTACCTTTCTACGTGTCTGCTCCGCTCTCAACCGTCGACCTGCATAAATCTGTTGAAGAAGTCGTCATCGAAGAGCGTTCAGAGGACGAAGTTCACTACGTCGGAGGAATCAGGATAACTCCTAGGGGGGTTAAAGCGCTGAACTACGCCTTCGACATCACACCCCCTGACTTGGTCTCCGCAGTCATAACCGAGAAAGGAGTCTTCAAGCCCGATGAGCTGATAAAGTTCCTAACCGGCTGAGCCGACGAAGAACTCTAGCAAAAGTATCAGTAGGACGGCTGCAACGCCGAGTCCCGCCATCCTTATCCCCGACTTGATGACGTCGGCCTTCGAAAATCTACCCATGAAAACGCCTAAGACGAAAAGGAGGACGAACCCGACGGCCGCCGACAAGTAGGGAGCCGTCGGCTTTAACGCTGCGTAGAAGACGCTGACTACGTATGGCGAAAGAACTGCGAGAGACAGGACGAAGGTCGAAAGGCCGCCGACAAGGGCTGTGATTAGTGTGCCTAGGAACCCCGCTCTGCCGATTACTGTGTCGCTCACGTCCCTAAGCATCGAGTCCCGGAGCTCCTTCATCAAACGCTCTGTCTCAGCGCTCTCAGTCAAGTATATTCCAGAGACTCCTGAGACCAGCATGGCTATCGACATGCCTAGTCCTGCGAAGACAACCGTTGAAACCTGAGTGGCTGGAACGATAGAAGCTCCTAAGGTGAGGCCCATCATCGCAAGAACGCCGTCGAAGGAGTTGCTGAAAAAATATCTTCTAACCGCTCCGCTCTTCCCAGAGTAGGTGAGGACGAGGCTAAGCCTTCTCCTGAACCCGTCCACCGCAGCTCTAAAACCCCTAATCATGCAAAGCCTACAGCGGAACAAAACATGAAGAGGCAGCTTAAAAAGAATCCTGCACAACCTATTTAAGAACATGCAGAGAATCAGGCTAAGCATCTTAACTGTAGTAGCTCTGGCCGCAGGCCTCTACCTAACCGCCTACGCATTAACGCAGATGGGTCTTCTGCCAGCCAACACAGACAGAGTCATCTACGTTCTAATCGGGGTCTCCGCCGGAGTTTTCATAGTAAGGCTGTTAAGCTCCTACATCGTCAGAACCTTCAAGCCTCTCGTCGGGCAGCAGGCTGTAGGCGTCTCCCTCACGATTCAGCTGGTCGGGTACGCTGCAATTGCTGTTTTTCTGCTTTCTTCGATAGGCGTGCCGCCGGAGACTGCTTTGGCGGGCGGAACTCTGACGGGTCTCGTGATAGGATTGGCAGGCCAGACAACAATCTCCAACATCATAGCTGGAATAATAATCCTCGTGTCAAGGCCCTTCAAGATAGGCGACCGTGTTGGAGTGATAACGAGCCTGATTCCGTACCAGTGGGCTTTCCTCCCTGGCTACAAGTTTTTCTCAAGAGACTATGTCGTCCCGGCCTACACAGGAGTTGTCGAGAACATGAGCTTGATGTACACGACCTTGGTGACTGACGACGGCCTAGTGATGAAGATACCCAACAACCTCATTCTAGCCAACTCAGCCATAGCAAACTACTCGGAGGTTAGCGAGAGGGTTAGGAAGCTGAGGTACGAGTTTCCAGTCGAGTTCAGCCCCGAGGAGGTGCTTGAAAAAGTCAGGGAAAGGCTCAACGGTTTTTCGGAGGTTAAGCAGGTTTACCTCGAGGAGCAGAGCGACAAAACCCACTACATAATAGCCGTCGTGTTCGACGCCCCCATAGACACGTGGCGTGAGGTCAAGTCGAGGATACTGATGAACGTCATAGAGGTTCACCGTGGGCTGAAGGCCTTGGCCCAGAACACTTTAAAGGAGGCGTGAACCAAGCTAGCCGGTTATGAAGGCGAAAAACTACAGACGTCCAGAAGGCATGACCTACGCAAGGAACGAATACATCCACGGCCCGCCGCCTTCTAGGATAACGAAGTACACGGCCGGCTTCTACCGAAGCGACTACACCCACGAGCTTCTCCTCGTTCCCGAGGAAAGCCTTCAGATAAGGGATGTGGCCATAGAGTCCGCAAGAATAGCTGTCAACAAGGTTCTGACCGAAAAGCTCAACGACAAATTCTACCTAGAGGTCAAAGCACATCCACACCACGTGCTGAGGGAGAACAAGATGATCTTCGGCGCCCACGCCGACAGGCTTCAGGAAGGTATGAGAAGGGCGTTCGGAAAGCCGATAGGCCGTGCGGCTAGGGTTGAGCAGGGTGAGCCTGTTCTGAGGCTTCTGGTTTATGGCGACGGGGTGCAGCTCGGCCGTGAGGCTTTGGAGCTGGCTGCTAAAAAGCTGCCTAAAAAATACTACATAGTCGAGAACCAGATGGTTCAAAGTGCCTAGGCTTGGACGGACAAGCTGTTGTGTTCGTCGACGGAGCAGCTCGAGGAAACCCGGGGCCGGCTGGAATAGGCGTAGTGGTGAGGACAGCTGGAAAGGTTGACAGGTACAGCGAGTACGTCGGGCGTCAGACGAACAACCGGGCCGAGTACCTTGCTTTGATAAAGGCTTTGGAGATCGTTCTTTCTATGGGTGTTAAACGTGTGACTGTCTTCACCGACAGCACGCTTCTTGCGAAGCAGGTCAGCGGCCAGTACAGGGTCAAGAGCGCTGGCCTCAAGCCTCTTCACACAAAAGTCGTCGAGCTAGTCTCTAGGTTCGACGGGTTTGAAATAAAATGTGTGGGCAGGGAGGAGAACGCCGAAGCCGACCGCTTAGCAAACCAAGCGATAGACAGAGCTACGCCGTAACCGTCAAAACAGGCTTCTGCTCAGCCGGCTTCTTGGAAGCCTCCCTGATCTTCTTAAGCCACATCTCGTATTCCGCATCGGATGTGCAGTGGCACATGGATGGAAGGGTTTCTGCTGGAATATAAGGAGTTTTGGTCAACGCATAAATGACCTTATCGCTCGAGAAGCCTGCTTACGGTGGAAGAAGTTTTAAAGATACGGAGGTTTTCCAGCGTTCAGGGCAGATGAGCAGCCTGCCCCTCGATTACTCTATAAATAACGACGTATCACGGATGAACCCGTTGAGGGCGGAGGTCTTCGAGCAGAGAGTCGAGAAAGTCGCTGAAAGGCTGAGGTCGTCTTCAGTGGAGGCTGTGATTCTCTGCTCTCCAGCCAACGTCTACTACTTCACAGGCTATCGGGGCGGAGTTCTTTACGCCTCAGCCGACGGAACCCTCATCCTTTTCTCATCACTTCCCGTCTCGACTCCTCTGGCTGACAGGGTTGAGATTGTGGAGAAGCTTGGACGGAGAGACCCCGTGATGATGGCGCTCGAGTATCTGGGGGACAGGCGTATGTCCCTAGGCTACGACACCATGACGGTCGAGGCTTATCAGGCGGTAATCAGGTCGGCGCCCTCTGTCTCGATGGTCTCGGTTAAGGACTTGATGTACGAGCTGAGGCAGGTGAAGTCCGAAGAGGAGGTGAGTCTGCTGAGGAAAGCTTGTGAAACTGTTTCGACGGCGATGGAGGTTGTCCGTCAAGTGATATCCTACGGGACGACTGTGGCAGACATACGCAGGGCTGTCGCCGACAGCGTTTACAGGGCTGGTGCGGAGTTGGCTTACAACCCGAGAGTCTCCTTCGGAGACGATACATTCCTCAACTCAGACAGCCCCGCCGAAAGAGAGGTAAGGCGAGACGAGCTGATCAAGCTGCAGATAGGGGTTGTTGTCGAGCACTACGTAGCGGGCCTTTCGAGGACCTACTTCTACGGCGAAAAACCTCCTGAGAAGCTAGTAAAGTTCTACTCTTCGCTTCTCAAGCTAAAAGACGAGGTGAAGTCAAACCTAGCACCATGGTCTTCAGCCATCTCGATATACGACAAATGCAGGTCGTTCGCATTAACCCTCGGGTTCGAGCCCTCGACCTTGACCTACTTCGGTAAGGGCGTTGGGCTTGAGGAGGCTGAGCCTCCTTTCATACACGCTGGAAGCGCCGACATAGTCCGGGAGGGGGCTGTCGTGAACGTCGGCCCCGACCTCTTGATTCCCGGCAGGTTCGGACTGTCGGTATCCGACGTCTACCACGTTTCAGCAGCCGGTCCTCAACCTCTCACCGAAGCCAGCTTGGAGCTCGCGCTCGGCTAGAGGCCGAAGCGTCTCTCCCTGTGCTGGTAGGTTCTCACGGCTCGGAGAAGGTCTATCATGCGGAAGTCTGGGAAGTAGACATCTTGGAAAACAAGCTCGCTGTATGCCGACTGCCACAGGAGGAAGTTGCTTATCCGCGCCTCGCCAGAGGTCCTTATGACTAGGTCTGGCTCGGCGTTGGGTACATCGCCTGTGTAGAGGTGTTTTTCGAAGGTCTGCTCGTTTATCTGGTCTAGGTCTAGAAAGCCTGACTTGACTTCGGAGGCTATTGTCCTTACTGCGTCGAGTATCTCCAGCCTTCCGCCGTAGGCCACGGCTAGGTTCAGGAAATGCTTGTCGTAGTTCTTGGTCGCTTCCTCGAGCTTTGTCAGGGCTGATGCTACATCCTCGGGCAGAAACTCTTTCCTTCCAATCACTTTCACCCGCACCTTATTCTTGTGGATGTCCGGGCTGTTCCTCAGCCTCTCAGCCCTCTCCCTTATCAGACGCAGCAGTTCAGCAACCTCTTCAGGCCTTCGCCGCAGGTTTTCAGTTGAAAGAACATACAGCGTGACTGTCTTTATGCCGAGCTTCAGCATCTTGCTCAAGATTTCCTCAACCTTGTCGGCTCCGAACCTATGCCCCAGCCACGAGGGCCATCCACGCTTCATCGCCCACCTCCTGTTTCCGTCGAGGATTAACGCTACGTGTTTCGGCAGAGGCTTTTGGGAGACCATGTGATAAAGCCATCTCTCGTATATCCAGTAAACACCCAAGTACGTGAGCAAACTCCTCAGCATGGATTGTCAAGTCCTCTTGCCGATGCCTTTCTTGAACTGCTTTCCGTACACGGACCTCAGTATTCTTGTCATGGCGAAGGTTATGCCTAGGGTCACGACCCCCAGAACGGCTGTTAGTATGAAGAGAAATGTTGATGTGTCTGCGACTGAGATTGACTGCGGCTGCTGCAGAAGTGTTCCAGCCCTCTTGATCAGGGCCCACAGCCAGATTGAGAGCACTCCGGCGTGTATCGTTCTCCAGAACCCGTAGTACCTTATGATGTAGTAGTATATCATGTTGGACAGAACGATGACTAGGGCGCTGACGGCTATGAGGTCTATGCTGCTGCTTATGAAAGCTCCTCCAAGCTTCAACGCGGCTGACAGAACTACTCCGAGGTCTTGAAGCTCATCCGGCGTGAGGTTGAGGGATGTGTAGGCGTTGTAGGAGGCTGTGACTCCGAGGTAGAGGGCGACGAGGAGCGAGGCTGCTGCGCTGAGGTAGGCGAAGGCCCTTATCTGGCCCATGGCCGGCATCTGCGAGATTCTGTAGAAGCCTGTGAAGAACCTCGACAGATGGATGTCCACTCTGAAGCCCCAGAAGAAAAGCAGCAGTCCGAGGAAGAGGAGTAGTATGGTTGGCTGAGCTAGGCCGAAGGTGCTGAGGACGGCTGACAGAGCTATGAATCCTCCGGGTATTCCAAGGATGAACTTGGCGTACCTTGGGTCCGTTAGCCCGAGCCGCAGATACTTCCCCAGAATTAGCCAGGACTGCTCAACCGTCTGGCTTTGACGGACGGCAACCCTCTGAACCGAAACAATCCCAAGCTGCGAGGAGATTATGGGTGCGACTATGGCGTCTGTCTCGCCGTCGCTGACGAAAACGCATCTCTGGGCTGGAAACTTCTCCAAAACCTCCCTCAGCTGGTTGAAAACCCGTATGTCGGCCTCAAGCCCCTCCTTCGGAGAGCCTGTAAGAATCACTACGCCCACCTCGAGGTTCTCTTCACGTTTCTTCAGCTCGTCGTAGGTCTTGACGGCGTAGAAGATGGCGTTGGCGTCGGGGTCTTCGGGGTCGGCTAAAGCCAGCTTAACGGCTGCCTCCAAGCAGGCCTCTCTGCCGAAGACAGGGCCCTTCAACCCTGTTTTCTGGCCGAGGTCGTCGTCCCTGTCCACAGCTATCACGAGAAGCCTCCCGGTTTCTTCAGCCATCTATCCGAAACAAATCAAAGCCTTGGCCGATATAACGTTATATTTCTAACCTGTGGAACAGTGAAAACCCTTATATCCTAAACAGGCGGAAGCAATTCAACGAACTAACATGAAGACTTTAGGAGGCTTGGGATACATTCTCACGATAATCCCTTTCCTCAACTTCGTCGCACCCATCCTCGTGGGGATTGCATGGTTCCAGATGGGCGGAAGAACGAATCAATCGCTCTTCAGAGCCACGGGGGTTCTTTACCTCGTGACTTTCGTTGCGGCCATCGCTGTGGTAGCTGCCTTCGCATCCGTTCTTATTCCGATGATGTTCACACTCTTCAGTCTTGGTGAAAGAGCGCCTTTGGACGAAGTCCTCTCAATCCTGCCGGCAGCTGCCGCATTAGGAGCCCTGACCTTAGGGGTCGGAGTCCTCGGGTTCGCAACCTTCATAGTCGAGCTGGTCTCCCACTTCAGAGCTTCAAGAATATTCGCATCGAAGTGGTTCAGAAGAGCGGCTTGGATGAGGATCTTAGCTATCGTGCTGGCCTTAGTGTTTGTCGCAGCCGTTACTTTTGGGGCGCTGTTGATTCCGGAGCTGTTTTTCGGCTTGGGGGATTCGGCTTCGGCGGGATTTCTCGGCTCAGTGCTTCTGCTGCTTCTCCTTCCGGTGATTGTTGTGGGGTTGCTGGGACCGATCTTCTCAGCGATAGCCTTCTTCACCCTCCGTGAGCTGCCGCCGCCTCCCCCTGACATTTAGCTAAACCTATACTTCGGACCCCTCATCACGGGCCCTAGTTGCGTTTTTTACCGACTGATCTGAAAGAATGTTAAAGGGATGAGGCTGGCACTCCACTGGCTTGAGAAGGCTGTTCTGGCTTCCCTCGACAGGCTTGGGGGCAGGGCTTCCTACGAGGAGCTGGCGGATGCTGTAGCTGAGGAAGTTAAACGCAGCCGTGGAAGCTGGCATCTCGACGGTCATGCTAGGGTTTCGGCGGTCGCCAAGGCCTGCGGATGGCTGATAGACAAGAAGCTCGTGGAGGTTGAGCAGCCCGCTTCCAAAAAATACGTTGCTCTTGACGTTGAGGGCGAGGAGTACGTCGCCGAAGGCCTTCCAGAGAGGAGGCTTGTGGAGTTTCTACGAAGGGCGGGGGGTGAGGCTCAGGTAGACGAGCTGAAAGCGCTTGACAAGCATGACATAGGGCTGATGTGGGCCCGCCGACGTGGATGGGTTGAATTCGTCAAGGATGGGCAGACGACGAAGGTCAGGCTGAGGCCCGACGTGCCGGAGAAATCTGAGGCCGAGGGATTGCTTGAAAGGCTGAAGACCGCCGGCGAGCTGGAGGTGGGCGAGGCTGGAGAGGTCGTTGACGAGCTTCTGCGGAGGCAGAGGGTTGTGAAGCTTGTGGAGAAAGCCGTAAAGCACGTTGTTCTGACGGAAGCTGGTCGTCAAGCCGTCTCCCAGCTAGCGGAAGCAGTCCAGGAGGTCACGCGTTTGACTCCGGAGCTGCTGCGAACCGGCGGATGGCGTGAGGTTGTTCTAAGCCGCTACGACGTAGCCGCCCCCACTCCGCCTGTCTTCGCAGCCAAACGGCACCCGCTCAACGAGGTTATCCGCATGGTCAAGCAGGCCTACGTCGAGATGGGGTTTGAGGAGATAGAAGGCCCGGTCGTGGAGCTTGCTTTCTGGAACTTCGACGCATTATTCCAGCCGCAGGACCATCCGGCGAGGGAAATGCAGGACACGTTCTACCTGCTTGAGCCGGATGCCGGAGAGCTTCCAGCCGAGTACGTCGAAGAGGTTAAGGCCGTTCACGAAGACGGAGGCGACACAGGCTCCAAGGGATGGGGATACCGATGGTCGGAGAAGGAGGCTAGGAAACTTCTTCTCAGGACACACACAACGGCGACGACGATACGCCACCTAGCGGCGGCCAAGAAACCGCCCATCAAAGTCTTCTGCGTCGACCGAATATTCCGCAATGAAAAAGTCGACTGGAAGCACCTAGCCGAGTTCCACCAGATAGAGGGCATTGTGGTGGAGAAGGGTGCGAACCTCAGAATGCTCATGGGTGTTTTGAAGGACTTCTACAGCAGGCTTGGGCTGAAGGAGGTTAGGTTTAGGCCTAGCTACTTCCCCTACACGGAGCCTTCGATGGAGGTTGAGGTCAGGCTTGGAGGCCGTTGGCTTGAGCTGGGCGGTTCGGGAATCTTCAGGCCCGAGACAACCTACCCGTTCGGGGTTCACGACCCAGTGCTTGCGTGGGGGCTTGGCCTTGAGAGGCTGGCCATGGTGATTTACGGCGTCGAGGACATCAGGGCCTTCCACCTCAACGACCTTCGATGGCTTCGGGGAGTTTCGCCTCTCCAGACACTTCAGTCGGCGGGGAGAGTGTAGAGATGCCGGTTGTGAACATACGTGTAGACAAGCTTCTCAAGCTTCTGGGCTCTGAGATGACTGTCGAGGAGTTGAGCGAGAACCTAGCGGCCTTGGGGCTGAGCGTCGAGGAAGCCTCTGACACTGCTCTGAAGGTTGAGTACAACCCCAACAGGCCCG
>JANWZU010000160.1 GCA_025054795.1 Candidatus Caldarchaeum sp. | reverse complement strand
CGGGACACTTCGCTGATAGAGGGCATCGTCCTCGACAAAGAGGTTGTTCACGCAGACATGCCGAAGCTCGTAAGGAATGCGAAGATCGCCCTCCTAGACGCCGCCCTAGAGATTGAGAAAACCGAGTTTGACGCAAAGCTGAACATCGAGACGCCTGAGCAGATGCGGGCTTTCATGAAGCAGGAGGAGGACATGCTGAAGCAGATGGTTGACAAAATAGCCTCCACGGGCGCTAATGTCGTTCTGTGCCAGAAGGGAATAGACGATCTTGCTCAGTACTTCTTAGCGAAGAAGGGGATCATGGCTGTAAGGCGGATCAAGAAGAGCGACATGGACAAGCTGGCGAAAGCCACGAACGGAAGGGTGATTTCACGAATAGATGACCTGACTCCGGCTGACCTCGGCAAAGCAGCCTTGGTTGAAGAGAGAAGAGTTGGTGAGGACAAGATGGTTTTCGTGGAAGGCTGCGACAATCCGAAATCACTAACCATCCTCATAAGAGGCGGTACACAGCGAATAGTCGACGAAGCCGAGCGTTCTCTGAAGGACGCCATAAACGTTGTAAAGGACGTGATAGTCGAGGGTAAGGTTATCGCAGGAGGAGGTTCGGGAGAGATTGAAACAGCTTTGAGGCTCAGAGACTATGCGAAGACCCTTCCGGGCAAGGAGCAGCTGGCGGTCAACAAGTTTGCTGAGGCGCTGGAGGCGATTCCGTCGCAGCTCGCCGAGAGCGGCGGCATGGACCCGATTGAGGCGATAGTGAATTTGACGTCGAAGCACAAGGAAGGAGGACTGACCTACGGAATCAACGTCTTCAAAGGAGAGATAGCAGACATGCAGAAGCTCGATGTGCTAGACCCGCTGCTCGTCAAGAAGCAGACGATCAAATCGGCTGTCGAAGCCGCCGCCATGGTGCTGAAGATCGACGACATAATCGCTGCATCGAGGTTGGAGACTCCTTCACCGGGTAAGAAAGGAGAAGGAAAGGAAGAAGGCGGAGTTGGCGAGTCAGAGGACTGAGCTGAAGCCCGCTCCGCACCGCCTAACCAAATACGAGAAAGCGAGGATAATCGGCGGCCGGGCCCTCCAGATATCTCTTGGCGCCTTCCCGTTAGTGGAGGTCAGGCTTGGTGATACGCACATAGACATAGCTCGCAGAGAGTTTGAAAGAGGAGTTCTTCCGATCATCATAAGACGTAAGAGGTCTGACGGGACGTACGTCGACATTCCGTTGAGGGATTTGCTTCAAGAGAGCGGTGGTGGTAAGTGAGCGAGGACGCTAGGAAGTGGCTGGACGCAGTTCTGCTGCTTGCTGCCTTGGCCGTTTTCTCGTTGGCTCTGCAGCTGGTCGGCTTCCAGTTCACACCCGTGTTTTCCTTTTTTTCCATCTACCTTCCTCTAGCTGTTTCGCTGGCTGTTTTTGCGGTCAAAGTTTTTCAGAGAAGAAGACGAGGGTATTAAGTACAGAAGTCTGTAGTATTGTGTCAGCATAATGGAATAAACAATAATAAATGCAGGCTTCAAACCGCTCCTACGGTTATGTACCGTGGTGGTGTTAAAGACCTCCGTGGATGGGGAGGAAGAACCGCCCGCTTCAACTACAACAAATCACGTCAGATACTCAGCGAATTAATCCACTCATTTCTAGCTCTGCACGGGCCGGACGAACTGGTTGAAGGGTTCGCCGAACCATATTTCACAGACTTCGTCATAGTCGTCAGCGACCTTGACGAGACTTGGGGAGACTCGACGGTTGTGATGGGGTCCATTCTGAAAGAGTGTTTGACAGCCAGAAACGGCGTCGTAGCTCTCGGCGGCCGCTTCGCCAACCGATTCAAGATCCCGCAGGAGCTGCCGCAGGTCGGGCAGTTGTTCGGCTTCACAGACAGACAGGTACAGCATCTGCTCTACTGCAGCAGAATGGTGGCTAAAACCGACAGCGTGGCAATACAGGACGGCTACGACCTCTACTTCCACATGATGATCCTCTCCCACAGCGGCATGTGGTCTGTGATACAGCAGAGCATAAACCCGTTCACTTCATCCGTCAGACGGTATCACTGGTTCTCAGGATATATGAAGAGTTTCGTCGAGGAGCCTCATACAGGCATAGTGTCTGCCGAGAAGAAGAAGAGGGTTTTGGACATGACTGCTGAAGCCAGCAGAGCTTCTAGGAAAGCTTCTCTGGAGGTTCTGGGCCAGAGTGTTCCTAAGCTCCAGCGAATCTACACATTCGGCCGAGCCGTCAACCAGACGACTCTCGACGAAGAGGGGTTGGAGGTGGCTGATTTTCTGAAACCGCATCGTGAAAAGATAAACTGGACGCTTCTGAACCAGCTTGGAAACAACCCGCCGGACGATTACGAGCAGCTGCTTGCTGTGAAAGGGGTTGGGAGGGGAATAATACGGCTGCTGGCCTTCAGCGTCTACGTCTGCTACGGCGTCAAGCCAAGCCTCGCAGACCCTGCGGTCAACCCTCTTGAGTTTGTGCAAAGGTACAGTGAAGACCGTTTCCTGTGGAGGCTTCAGCAGGTTGTAGATGCCTTGAAGAGCTCAAGGCTTTCTCCGGAGTTTAAGCGGCATGGGCTGAGAAGGCTTGGAGAGGTTTTCGGCTCCCGGGACGTGGAGGCTGTCTCCGGCTAGGCTTTCCCTGCGACAAAGTCCTCGACCATTTTCCGCGCCACGTCGTCTGGATACTGTTTGGGCGGCGACTTCATGAAGTAGGCTGAAGGGCCTTCCAGAACACCGCCGACTCCTCTGTCTCGGGCTATTTTGACGCATCTTACTGCGTCTATCACGACACCTGCAGAGTTTGGGCTGTCCCACACCTCCAGCTTAACCTCGACGTTGAGCGGGGCGTTTCCGAAAGCCGAGCCCTCGATGCGTATGTAGGCCCATTTACGGTCCTCCAGCCACGGAACATAGTCGCTCGGCCCTATGTGGATTCTGTCGGCGCCCAGCTCGTAGGGAATCAGCGAGGTGACGGCCTGCGTCTTAGATATCTTCTTGGACTGCAGCCTCTCCCGCTCAAGCATGTTGAGGAAGTCCGTGTTTCCGCCGAAGTTGAGCTGGTAGCTTCTCTCGATTTTAACCCCTCTGTCGACAAAAAGCTTCGTCAAAACTCTGTGAAGGATTGTGGCACCGACCTGCGACTTGACGTCGTCCCCTATGAGCGGGATGTTTCTCTTCGCAAAAACCTCCTGCCATCTTTTTTCACGTGCTATGAAGACGGGGATGCCGTTGACGAACCCACTTCCAGCCATCAAAACCTGCTCGACATACCATTTGGTCGCCGACTCGCTTCCCACGGGAAGGAAATTGACCACGGCGTCTGCGCCCGAGCTTTTCAAAACATCGGCCACGTCGACTGTTGGGGAGTCGTGTTTCTCAACTATGTCCTTCAGGTATTTTCCTATGCTGTCGTGCGTCATGCCCCTCATCACCTCAACGCCTAAGTGTGGTACATCGGCGAACTTTAGAGTGCAGTTGGGTTTTTGGAAAATGGCTTTTGAAAGGTCGAGGCCGACCTTGTTCTTGTCTATGTCGAAGGCGGCGACGAACTCCACGTCGCCCACGTGGTATCCTCCGAGCCTCGGATGCATCAGCCCCGGAACCAAGGCGTCGTCGTCAACGTCTCTGTAGTAGTAAACTCCTTGGACGAGTGCGGAGGCGCAGTTTCCAACGCCTATGATGGCGACCTTTACTTTCGGCATGTTTTAGGTTTGGTTTGGATGGCTAAATACTTTACGGGTGTAAAATAGCTTCAACCTATACGCCCCGTCAAATCCTTGAGGAAACGCTTCGCCTCCTCCAAAGTTCTAACGCCTTTCTGGGTGATGGTGTAGTATTTTCTAGACGGCCCTCTGCTGCCTTTGGCCATGTTGACGACCTTTATCAAACCGCTCCGCTCAAGCCTGTAAAGCACAACGTAGGAGGTCACCTCGCCGGGCTTGAACCCGAACTCCTTCTCAATCATGCTGCGCACCTCGTAGCCGTAAAGAGGCCTCCTGCTCAGCAACGTCAGCACGTAAAGCCAGAGGTTTTCATGCGTCAGCTTCCTAACAAGCCTCTCGTACGCCACCCCTCAGCAACCCTCCAACCAGCCATCTTCTCCGTTGATAAGCATTAAGTTGATAAGATGCTTCAAAGTCAACGCATGCATGGTTAAGACGCTGGCGGTCAAGAAACGTCTAGCACGAGAGATGAGGAGAGCATGGCCAACCCCAGCATGGGTCATCGCCAGAACACGGCGGAATGTCCGAACATCACGCAGAAGAAGACACTGGAAAAGGTCTAGGATTAAGCCTTAGGATAGCTTGAAGAACACTGCGGCTTTCTTGAGGGCGTCGACTAGCACCTCAACTTCGTCGGGAATGTTGTAGATGTAGAAGCTGGCTCGGGTTGTGGCGGTCAGCCCCAGCCACGTGTGCGTGGGCATGGCGCAGTGATGTCCCGCTCTTACGCATATCTTGAACCCGTCTAGGTATGATGCGAGGTCGTGGGGATGGATGTCTCCGAGGTTGAACGCCACAAGCCCGCATCTGTGCCTCGGGTTCTCGGGGCCGTATATTTTGACGTGTTTGAGCTCGGACAACGCCTCCAGCGCTTTTGAGGTGAGGATGTGCTCGTAGTCTCTGACTTTGTCGAGGCCTATTTTTTTCAGGTAGTCGACGGCTGCTCCGAGGCCTACTGCTCCAGCTATGTTAGGCGTTCCGGCTTCGAACTTCCACGGAACCTCGTTCCACTCGCTTCTGTCCAAGTATACCTCCTTAATCATCTCTCCTCCACCCATGAAGGGCTCCATCTCCTCCAAAAGCTCTCTCCTGCCGTACAGCACGCCTATTCCCGTGGGCCCGAGCATCTTATGACCGCTGAAAGCCATGAAATCACATCCGATATCCTGCACATCCACAGGCATGTGGGGAACTGACTGAGCTGCGTCGACCACGGCGAGGGCCCCGTGTTCATGAGCTTTCCTAGTCAGGTATTTTGCGTCGTTGATGGTGCCTAGGACGTTGGAGGCGTGGACGAAGCTGAAGACGTCGGAGCCGCTGAGCTTTTCTTCGACGGCAGACATGTCAAGATATCCGTCGCTTGTTATCGGCACGTAGTCGACTCTGAAGCCTCTGTGCTTGGAGACGATCTGCCACGGGACGATGTTGCTGTGATGCTCCATCACCGTCAGCACAACTTTCCCGTCTGCACGGACTCTGTTGAGCCCTAGGCTGTAAGCCACTAGGTTGAGGGCCTCTGTCGTGTTTCTGACGAACACGATTTCACGGGGGCTTCGGGCGTTGATAAGCTCCGCAACCTTCCTGCGAGCTTTCTCATACTCCTCCGTCGCCTCGACGCTGAGGCCGTAAACACCTCGGTGGACGTTGGCGTTCTGCTTGGCGTAAAACTGCTTAACCGCCTCCAGCACCTGCAGAGGCTTCTGGCTCGTCGCCGTGCTGTCCAAGTAAACCAGCCCCTTGTCCTGCTTGAATATCGGGAAATCCTCCCTAACCCTGTAGGGGTCTATCGGCAGGCCCGAAGCCATACCTTCACTCCTGCTGGGAAGTATATAGCTTCTCCAGCTCATCCAAAACTTAGAATACGTATAGCATGCTCAAAAGATACTTGCCGCTTTTAGTTCACGATTTCGGGGTTATCGATTTTTCTACGCTGTCCAGCAACTCCTGCAGTTTAGCCAACTGAACCGTGTATCCTCCTCTCTCGACAGCCAGAACCATGTACTGGTCCTTCAGCTCCTTCAGACGTGCGGCCACCGAGAAATATTCAGCCCCAACGGCGCCCGAAATCTCCTCGATGCTTGCCACGTCTTTTTCAACCAAGCCAAGCTCCCTCGCAAGCCTCTTCCCCATCAAGTAGAGCAGTATCTGAGAACGGAGCGGCAGCTTGTCTTTAGGAATCATGAGCACAACCCTTCCGTCCCGGGTCAGCCTGATGAATCGCCTAGCTCTATCAACCAGCGCAGCAGACAGCTCCTCCTCATCTATGATTAATTCTTTCAGTTTACGCTGAAGCTCCCCCTCAGCCATGCTAATGGTGTTTTTACTAAACCATTAAATTTTACGTAAATTCAGCCCTAGCCGCCATACTCAGGCCTTTTCGAGACCTCGGGCGGAAGAGGAAGCGGCCTGAACGGGTAGCCTTCCGTCTCCTTCCTTACACGCTTGACGAGGGTTTGGACAGTCATCGGCCTTATCTTCTTCTCTTCTCTGACTCTGACGGACAGCCTGCCCGTCCTAGTCTCCTTAGTCCCCAAGGTCGCTACGTAGGGTATCCAGCTCGTCTCAGCCTCGTAAACCTTCTTGCCTAGGCTCTCAGGCCTGTCGTCCACATCCACCCTAACGCCCTCACGTGATAGTTTCTCGGCGAGCTTCAGAGCTTTGCCGACGTATTTTTCGTTGAGCGGCAGTATTCTGACCTGTGTGGGGCTGAGCCACGTCGGGAGGGTTGGCGGGGTCTTCCGCAGCGCCGTGTCGACCACCGAGTAGAGATAGCGTTCAACCGTGCCTATCACAGCCGAATGAATTATTACAGGATGTTTCTTGACTCCGTCGTGGTCGACGTAGGTTATTCCGAAGCGTTCGGCGTTGCCCACGTCTATCTGGACGGTGCCTATCTCCCTCGGCCTGCCTAGGCTGTCCACTATGTGATACTCGATGTTGAGAACCCAGTAGTAGCTGCTGTTCTCGGGGTAGAAGGAAAGGAGGGCGGGCTTCCTCTCTCGTCTGAGAAGCCTTTGGAAAAACGGGCGGTTCGACTCGAAGAAGCTGCGTGAGGTCAGGTTGTACAGGGAGTAGTAGTCTCTTCCAAGCTTCTCCATCTCCGTGTAGATCCTGTCGTGTATATTCTCAACCAAAAGCTGTGCGTGGCTTAGGTATTTGCAGAAGAC
>JANWZU010000144.1 GCA_025054795.1 Candidatus Caldarchaeum sp. | reverse complement strand
ATATAGTGGGCGGCTCTTTTAGCCTCAGTCATGGAAACCCAGTCGTTGATTGACCCCCGGCAAAGCTACACCAAGGTTTTGGAGTTGTTGGAGAAGCATCATGAGATGTTTAGGAAGTCGATTCCTTTAATCGCCAGCGAGAACGTTGTGAGCCCTGCGGTCCGTGAGGCCATGGCTAGCGACCTCCAGCACAGGTATGCGGAGGGCTGGCCGGGTGAGAGGCTATACGCCGGATGCAGGTTCATCGACGAGATTGAGCTTCTAGCCATAGAGCTGGGTAAGCTGGTCTACAACGCAGAGTTCGTCGACGTCAGGCCTATTTCAGGCGTTGTGGCGAACCTAGTCGCATACTGTGCATTCGCAAGGCCTGGGGACATGATGGTTGCTCTAACTATTCCGCATGGAGGGCATATCAGCCACGGGAAGGAGAAATGGGGTGGAACGGCTGGAGTGGTCAGAGGCCTAGAAGTTGAGAGATACGAATTCAACGAGGAGCTTCACGAGATAGACGTAGACGCCACGGCCAGGAGGCTTAGACGAATAGAGACTGAAACAGGCAGGAGGCCGCGGTTTTTTATGCTGGGAGCAAGCGTCTTCCTTTTTCCGCATCCAGTCAAGGAGATCAGGGCTTTGGCAGACGAATACGGAGCCCACGTAGTCTACGACGGAGCCCACGTTGCAGGGCTCATAGCCGGGGGTAGGTTTCAGGACCCTTTGAGGGAAGGAGCCGACTGCATGACGGTAAGCACCCATAAGACACTCGCAGGCCCGCAGCATGGGATGGTTGTCTCGTGGAACAAGTATGCTGAAAAGCTTAAGCAGGTTGCCTTCCCAGGACTTCTGTCAAACCATCATCTACACGCAGTCGCAGGAGTGGCAATAGCCTTGGCTGAAGCTCTGGCCTTCTACAAAGACTATGCGATGAAGATCATCAGAAACTCGAAGATTCTCGCCGAATCGTTGTATGAGCTGGGGGTAGAAGTCCTATATGAAAACAGAGGCTTCACCGAGTCGCACACCATCATAGCAGACGTTTCAAAGCACATGGACGGCCGAACCGCTGAAGAGAGTCTTGAGAAAGCCGGAATCATACTTAACCGAAACCTGATACCCAAGGACTACAAGATGAAGACTGATTACAGGAAGCCGAGCGGAATCAGGATGGGTACTCAGGAGGTCACACGCCTTGGGATGAACGAGTCTGAGATGAAGTACATAGCCGAGCTGATTGCCAAGGTGGTCGTCAAGAAGAGAAATCCCGATGAAGTGGCTGAAGAGGTCGCTGAGTTTAGAAAGGACTTCAGGAAGGTTCACTTCTGCTTCGAGTCGGCCACCGGCGCGTACGACTACATCAGAATAAGGTGAGACAGCGTGGGAGAGGACTACGTCGTAATGATCAAAGACCTTAAGAAAATATACCGAAGCAACGGAATAGAAACAGTCGCCCTAAACGGTGTAAACCTGAAGATTAAGAGAGGCGAGATGCTGGCTATCGTTGGGCCTAGCGGAAGCGGGAAGTCAACGCTTCTCAACATGCTCGGAGCCCTTGACAAGCCAACCGAGGGAAGCGTAGTCATAGACGGAGTGGACATAAGCAAAATAGACGACAACAGAAGAGCAGACTTCCGGAACAAGAAGATAGGCTTCGTCTTCCAGTCTTACAACCTGATTAACAGGCTTAAGGTGGTCGACAACGTCGAGCTTCCGCTAATGCTTTTAGAGGTCCCACAAGAAACTAGGAGAAGTCTGGCTCTAAGTATGCTCAGAGAGGTGGGTCTCGACTCCAAGTCATTCAAAAAGCCTACTCAGCTAAGCGGAGGAGAGCAGCAGAGAGTCGCCGTGGCCCGGGCCTTGGTCACGCAGCCAAGTATAATATTGGCTGACGAGCCGACGGGAAACCTTGACTCTAAGTCAGGGGCTGTTGTTGTCAGCCTGCTGAGGGAGCTTGCCCGAAAGGGGAACACAGTCATAGTCGTAACGCATAACATGGAGGTTGCTAGGGCGGCTGACCGCATAATTTACATTAGGGATGGTAAAATAGAAAAAGAAGAAGTTGTGTCTATGGTTCAAGTAGAGAAGACATGAGAACATCCGCCATAATACTTAGCTTCCTTGTTTCAACAGCTTATTTGACGCTTTTTCAAGCCCACGGCTCGACCCTTCAAGTTGTTGACCTAGTGTGGGGTACGGTTTCAAACCCTGAGAAAGCGATTCCGGGCGACCAGAAAATAGAGCTGAGCCTCGTAGTGGCGAACGTGGGAAACAAGCCTGTCTGCGCCCTCGAAGCCGAGATCTCTCCGAAGCTGAACACAAGGCTTCCGATAACGAGCTGGGAGCCGGGTAAGCCTGTGAAAGCATTCTACCAATCCCAACTGGCTTCAGGAACTATGGCTACGCTTGTCTTCCGGGTGAACGTTCTCGAGGACGTGCGGCCGGGAAGGTATGACGCAGACCTCAAACTCCTGTACAGAGAATGCAGCTCAACCTCCGATGCGCTCCCAACGGCTCAACATGTTTCAACCGTGGCTCTCCAGATATACAGTCCACCGTCCATCAGGATTGTTAGGTCTGCTTGGTTTGTGGATGGCGCTGAGACGACCGTAGGGCCTGGGTCTGGACCTGCTGTTCTGAGGGTTTACGTCGAAGCGCCTGTGGACACTCCAATCAGCAACGTAGAAGCCAGAATATCCACTCCGAAGGGTTTTTCAGGCTCGACGCTTTACGACACATTCTTGGATACGATAGCCGCTGGGAGAATTTTCACCTTGGATTTTCCGCTGATAGTTTCTGAGGAGGTCTCAGTCGGTATGCATCAGTTTGAGGCAGACATAAAGTTCAGAAACAAGTACGGCACCCTAATCAGCCTCAGGCAGTCTTTCAACGTTGAAGTTCTAGGAAAGGAAGAACTCTTGGTCGAAGCCGTGCAGCAGACACTAAGCAAGGGCTCATACGGGTCCCTGCAGCTAATCGTAAGGAACAAAGGCTCAGCACCGGCTCACAGCGTAGAGGTTGTACTCAGTTCGGAAGACCCGAAAATACGCTTCTCCGCTCAAAGGCTTTCACTAGGAACGATACAGCCACGCCAGACCATGGAAGTTAAAGCAGCCGTCTACATCGACAAGTCTTTAGAACCTTCTGTTTATACGGCGACGGCGACTCTGGAGTACAGGGACAGCTTCGCAAACCTCCGGGCAAAGAGTTTCAAGGTTCCGCTCGCTGTTGTAGAGGAGTTCAGAAGAGGGTTTAAGGCCTCTGCGAGCCAGAGCTTCCTGTCTGCTGGAGCAGCCACATCCATGGCGCTGACCTTCACCAACCAGAACCCCTACGAAGCCAAGGAAGTAAAAATTACACTTTCCACAAACAACCCCTCGCTAACCATCGTCGAGGGAGAAACTAGAGCAGTAATCGAATCCATAAGAGCAGGCGGCACTTACACCATGCCGTTGAAGATACTTGCAACTTCTCAGGCAGGCGACTCTGTGTCATCGGTCTCTGCGTCCGTCGAGTACAGAGACCCATCCGGGGTAAGGTGGGTTGAGAACCTAGAGGTTTCGTTGGCTGTGAGAGCAGACATAGACATCAAGTTCAGGGGTGTTCAACTCTCGCCTTTGAAGGTAAGGCCGGGTGAAGCCGTTGATGTTGCTGGGGACGTGGTGAACGAAGGGTCAAACATAGCAAGGGCTGTAGTTGTTGAGATTGGCGGAAACCCGCCCTACGAAGCATTAGGCGAGTCGAGGACGGTTGTCGGGATTGTCAACCCATCTCAAGTCTCTGCATTCACCCTCAACTTCAGAGTACAAAGCAACGCGCAGCCAGGAACCTACAACGTCGTGGTAAAGGTTGCGTATAGAAACGGCTTCGGCGAAGTGTTTGAAAGGGAGACTGTGCTCAGGTACGAAGTTGTTCCCAACCAAACACCTCAAACTACGGTGGTTTCCGGAAGTCAGCAGAGGTTTGACTTACAGCCTGTCCTAGCTGTCGTCATAGCAGTCGCAGCTTTGGCGATTGCAGGCATATCCCTACGCAGAAGAAGGAAGCAAGGATGAAGGGCCAAGACTACCTGAAGTTCGCGTGGTCGGCTCTCAAAGACAGAAGGCTGAGAACCACTTTGACTGTCTTAGGCATCGTAGTCGGCCCCGCATTAATAACCGCCTTGAACGCAACGACAGCAGGCTTAACCCAGACAATCGTCTCAAACCTACAGGTCTTCGGAGCGGACATGATACTTGTTCAGCGTGTAGGCGATTTCAACTTCGACGACTCGGTAGTCAACCACATCCGTCAAACTAAAGGAGTGAAGGAGGTCTATCCATACTACCTGATAGCTTCTGGAGAGATAAAGACTAGGGGGAAAACATTCGCCATGGACCCTGTCCGCTCCTACACCGTTCTGGCTGTAAACCTGAAAGACCTTCCCAACCTATTTCCAAACATACGCCTTGAGGCAGGCGAGGTCATAGACGGCCCATCCTACGCAGTGGTTGGGTTTAGTGCTTGGAATCCACGGGACCCAGACATACCGGCGATAGACGTCGGTTCTCTTTTTACTGCTTCAACGGGAGCTGCTACGAGGTCTTTCTCCGTGTCTGGAAGGCTTGACAAGTATGGTCAAGCACTTTTCCTCAACCCAGACACTCAGATATTCGTCTCCCTCGAGGCTGGCCGGCTTTTGACTAACAGGAAAAGCTACAGCGGAGCCTTCATAAGAATCACAGAGCCGGGTTTAAGCGACAGCATAGTTCTGTCAATAGAGGAAAAGTACGGCGAGAACCTAAGGGTCTTCTCCATCACGGCTATCGCCGCCACAGTCCAGCAGATAATAGGGACGCTCAACGTCTTCTTCTCATCGGTAGCCTCGATGAGCCTGCTCGTGGCTTTCTTGGGAATAATGACAACTATGTTCACGTCGGTAACGGAGAGGGTTAGGGAGATAGGGTTGGTTAAGGCTCTGGGCTTCAAAACTAGAGACGTTATGGTCAACTTCATTACCGAGGCGTTGATAATAGGGCTGCTGGGAGGAGTCGTCGGAACTGCCGCAGGAATAGCCACGTCATTCGTGCTAGCAGACATCTTTTCAGGGCCTCCCGCAGAGTCTAGGCCCGGCGCTTTTCAAGTCGGTGGAGGAAACCCTGAACCAATAAGAATATCGCCGATAATCACCCCCGAGCTGGTTCTGACCGGTGTGCTGGTCGCTGTGGGTGTGGCTATTCTAGCCGGGCTTATTCCAGCCTACAGGGCTTCGAAGCTTGAGCCTATGGAGGCTTTGAGAAGAGAGTGAGAGGTTGTCTTTTTATTTACCTGTATAACCGTATACCCAGATGCTGAACATCAAGCGCATCAGAGCCGACCCAGAATACTTTAGACGCGGGCTGGCTAGGAGAGGCTTGCCGTCGGATGTTGTCGACAGAATAATCGAGCTCGACATGAGTAAAAGGTCTCTGCTTAAAAGGACTCAGGAGCTAAGGCATCTCAGAAACCTCACAGCCGACGCCGTAGCCGCTGCCAAGAGACGGGGTGAGAAAGCTGACGAACATCTGAGGAAGATGAAGGACATTAACGAGCAGATTGAATCTGCTGAAAAAGAGCTGGAGAAGGTTGAAGCCGAGCTCCACAGCCTGCTTTACAACACGCCGAACGTCCCGCATGAATCGGTTCCTGAAGGAAGCTCCGAGGAATTCAATCAAGTAGTGAGGTCTTGGGGAGAGACGAGGACGGAGGACTGGATGTTGGACCACGTGGACATACTCAAGTTGCTTGGGCTGGCTGACTTGGAGGCCGCTGCCTCGGCTGCGGGGGCTAGGTTCTACTACCTTTTCGACGACCTCGTTTTGATGAACTTGGCTCTTGCGAGGTATGCGTTGGATTTTCTAAGAGGTAAGGGGTTCAAGATTGTCCAACCGCCCTACATGCTGACCCGAAGGGTGATGGAGGGGGTGGTCTCGTTCCAAGATTTTCAAGACATGCTGTACAAAGTTGAGGGTGAGGACCTGTATCTGATAGGGACGGCTGAGCATGCGATCGCAGCCCTTCACGCCGACGGCACACTCGACGGCAGAATTCTTCCACTCAGGTACGCAGGGTTCAGCCCATGCTTCAGAAAAGAGGCCGGTGCACATGGAAAAGACACA
>JANWZU010000140.1 GCA_025054795.1 Candidatus Caldarchaeum sp. | reverse complement strand
CCACGGCGGAATGAGCCACGGCGCTGCGTACGAGGCCGCTGTTTCGGCCGGCGCAGAGATAGTCGACCCCAAGCCTTACGCCAAGGGAATTTTCAAGACACTCTACCGTCAATACCAGCACATGGGTCCCGTTGTGCCTGCGGTGGGATATACTGCGGAGCAGCTACGAGATTTGGAGGAGACGCTTGCATCAGTCGAGTGCGATGCCTACGTAAGCTCGAGCCCCGCAGACCTTTCGAGAATCGTTAAGCTTCGCAGGCCTGTTTACAGGGTTTGGTTTGACGCTGAGGAGGTTGACGGCGAGGTTTTAACCTTGGCTCTCCGAAGGCTTGGGCTTCTGCGCTAAAAACTCTACACAGGTCCTGCTGATGGTTTCGGCGGCTGTTCTGATGTCCTCCTCGGTTATGAGATACGGTGGTAGAAGCCTCAAAACGGTTAGACCGGCTTTGAAGGCTATTAACCCGTTATTCTGAAGCATCCTTATGAAGGGCTGCGGCTGAGTCCGCATCTCAAGCCCTATCATCAAACCGGCCCTGCGCAGCTGCCTAAACACACCCCGGTTCTGCTCAACAACTTCTGCCAGCAACTCGCCCAACACAGCTCCTTTCTCGGAGGCTTGCTGAGGCACACCTTCTTCGATAAGAACTTCAACAGCTGCTTTGACGGCTGCGAAGGCCAGCGGGTTCCCGCCGTAGGTTGAGCCGTGGTCTGTCTCCTTAAGCTTAGAAGCCACCTGCTCTGTAGCAGCTAGGATGCTGGCTGGATAGCCGCCGCCGATCGCTTTGGCAGCGGTCATGATGTCTGGCTTAACTCCAGACTTCTGATGCGCCCAGATGAACCCAGTCCGGCCGAATCCTGACTGAACTTCGTCGACTATGAAAACAGCTCCAACCTCCCTGCACCGCTTCTCAACAGCCTTGAGGAAATCGTCTGTGGCTGGAACTATCCCACCCTCACCCTGAACAGGCTCTAGGATTACGGCTGCAAAATCTTCGTTTAGTTTGTCGTCGACTGCCGATGGGTCGTTGAAGGGTGAGAAGACGACTTCTAAGGGGAAGGGTTCGAAGCCTTCCCGGTATTTCGGGTTCCAAGTAGCCGAGAGGGCGGCCATGGTTCTTCCGTGAAAGCTGTTGACGAAAGCGAGGACTTTCTTCCTTCCGGTTGTTTTCCTAGCTATCTTAAGAGCAGCTTCACAAGCCTCCGAGCCGCTGTTCATGAAGTAAACCCTCTCAAGATGCTGGGGTAGAATCTTGGCAAGCTGGTTGAGGCATTCGTCTTTCACGTCGGTCTCGAAGGAAGGCGGGATGGTGACATACCTGTCCAGCTGCTCCTTCAAGGCCTGCATAACTTTTGGATGCCGGTGGCCGAGGAAAGCCACTCCGTATCCTGTGTAGAAGTCAAGGTATCTCTTACCGGAGACGTCCCAGACGTACTGGCCTGCGGCCCTAGCAACCCTAATCTCCCTCGGGGATGCGAATTGGATAAGACGCAGGTTCATCGACGTACAGCTCTCGATGTTTCAGCCAGTATTTTACCTGCGAGGTCGTAGCCCGTGGCAAGCACGGTGTTCCTGAACTCCACCACGCCGTTGACTTCGTTGACGAGCAAGCCTTTCTCAGGAGACTCGAGGATGTCCACACCCAGCACCCCTCCTCCAAGAGCGTCTCCCGCCCTCACGACAAGCTCCCTAAGCTCATCGGAGACAGGGCAGGGCATCGCCCTCGCCCCAAGCGCCGTGTTCGTCTTCCAGTTCTTGCTAACCCTGTAGATGGCTACGGGGACATCCCCCCATACGTAGAAGGCCCTTATGTCTCTCTCAGGCTTTTCGACGTGCTCCTGAATGTAGTGGATCTTCATCTGCGGGTTCTGCATGTTCTCCCTAAGGTCCAGTATGTCGATGAGCGATTGTTCGTCGAAGGCCCTGGCTATCATCCTGCCCCAGCTTCCTGCGACAGGCTTGACAACCACCGGGAAGCCCATCTTCCTAGCTATGGAGAGAGCTGTTTCTCTTTTCAGAGCTACAGCGGTTGTAGGCGTGGGTATTTTGTTTTTAGCTAGGATGCATGAGGTTATCAGCTTGTCGGCTGCGTTTCGTAGAACCTCGAGAGTGTTGACGACGAAGCATCCATTCTTCTCGAAGACTGCTGTTGTAGCTAGAGCCCTGTTGAAGCTTACGCATCTCTGGATGATGAAGTCGGTGTCGTAGCCGTTCACCTCGTTCAGCCAGAACTCCCTGTCAACAACGTGTATTGGCTTGACGGAGTGGCCTTGAGTGTTGGCTGCGTGAAGAAGAGCTTTCTCCTCGAACCTTATAACGTCATACGAAAGTCCTACTTTCATCTACTACTGTCCCCAGTCTTCAGCAACCTCCTCGGCAACCCTAAGGGAGGAGCCGCCCTTCTCGTCTGAGAAGAACTCCAGCTGAGCCCCGCATTCCCCGCATTCGAACAGCTCTCCGGGCAGTGCGTCGGCAGGAACCTCTACGGAGCCGCCGCAGACCGGGCAGGCGAGG
>JANWZU010000094.1 GCA_025054795.1 Candidatus Caldarchaeum sp. | reverse complement strand
TTGCCCTCGGTGATGTCGCCGCCTATCTCTTTCCTGTATTTCTCCTCCTCGCCGAAGATGTTCAAATAGTCGTCTTGAATCTGGAACGCAGTCCCGATAGTTTCGCCGAAATCTCCCAACTCCTCAATCAACTCATTCCTTCCAGCGTACACACACGCCAGCTCAACCGAAAACCTAGATAGAGCACCTGTCTTGAATGAAGCCATCTGGAGATAATCCTCCTCTGAGACGTCCGCGACCAAGGCTTTGTGCCAGACTATGTCCATCGTCTGACCTAGGCTGAGCTTCACCATCATCTCGACGTATTTCCTCAACAGCATGCATGCCTTGCGCTCTTCGAGGTTTTTCGTGAGGATGTGTATCGGAAGGTAGTAGAGTGCGTTTCCAGCGTTGACTGCTATGTCCACTCCGTAAAGGCGGTGGATGCATGGTTTACCTCTTCTCATAAGGCTGGAGTCCTCGACGTCGTCAACCATAAGAGTTGCGTTGTGGATTATCTCTGGGACGGCTGCGAGCTCCATTATCTCTGATACATCTCCGCCTAAGGCCTCGTAGGTTAGTATGGTCAGAGCAGGCCTCCACCTCTTACCGCCTCGGCTGAAGAGCTCCCAGAAAGGCTTCGCCAACCCCTCGGTGAAAGACCTTGGGCTGTAGCTGAAGCGTGGCCTACCGTACTGTTTCAGAAGATAATTCTCTGTGAAAACCGTTGGAATATGTTTCTCGACAGCTCTCTCAACGGCGGTAGCGTACTCGGTGAGAAAACCAACAACCTCCTCCTCCGAACTCATCCTAGGGGACTGCTCTGCGGAGGGATTTAAGACTGTAAGCCTAAGCCCCTAGAACTTTAACCCCCTCTTTCTAAGAAACGCTGAAAGCTGCTCGTAGGACTGTTTAACATCCTTCGTGCCCTTCAGCCTCTCAGCCAAGTACTCGGCGTATGTTCCCGAGAAGTTTGCGTACTTCATCAAGTATCCCTCGGATGATAGTGTTTTTTCAGCCTTAGCAAGATATTCTGAGACGTCGACGCTGGTTGTTTGCTTGTAGCCGTCTACGTGCAGGATGTTTTTTAACCCCCATCTCGGCCTGGGAGGAGGACTTTCATCCTTCTCGCCTATTAGGAGAAGAACCAGAGGAACAACGCTCTGGGGCAGTTTGAGAAGGTCAACAAGCCTCTCACACTCGTACAGCCCGCAGTCGAGTATTAGCGAGCCGTAGCCATACGCCTCCGAAGCCATTATCATGTTCTCGACAACAAGCCCAGCCTCAAACACGCTGAGCAAAACCTCAGCCGGATAGGAGTCAAGCTTCAGAAAATGCTCGGTCGTGATTGTCTGGAGCAGGGCCGAAAGCCTGTTGAAGTCCAAGCAGACCAGCAGAACCGCTGAAGCGTTCTTGATAATCTCAGACTCACATAGCTCCGAAACAGCGTCCACCATCTTCGGGTCTCTAATCCAGATTATCGAGTAAGCCTGCAAATAGGCTGGAGCCGACTGGCCCGCCTCAACGATGACCGATAAAACGTCTTCACCCATCTCGGTTTTTCGGAACCTTCTGATCGACCTTCTGGAGAGGATTAAACCGATTGTGCTCTGCTCCACTATTCTCTTCAACGAGTTAACAAATAAAAAATGGATGGATATTTGTTTAATGGTAGGATGCTACGGGCTTTATGCCGAGCTGCTCCAGTATTTTGTCAACCTCGCCTGATTCGTCGGCGATTTTCTGGTCCACGATTGTCGGTGTAATTTCGTTTATCTCCACCACCTGCTCGGCTGACGAAAGTCCTGTGAGTATCAGAGAAACCTGTATCGTCGAGTTGTAGAGTTCATCGATTCTGGCGCCCCATATAACTAGCCCGTCGTCGCCCATCAGCTCCGAGACGATTTCAGCGGGTCTTGCGGCTTCAGCCAGCTGCATGTCCTCGCTTCCGCAGACATGCACTATCGCACCGGTCAACCCTTCGTACGACGCGTCCAGCAGTGGGGACTGGAGGGCGTTGAACGTTGCTTCCTCAGCCCTGTTCGGCGAGGAGGCTCTGCCTATGCCGAGCGACGCCAGCTTACCTCTTGAGACGACTGTTTTGAAGTCTTCGTAGTCTATGTTTATCAGCCCGGGTTTGGCGATTGACTCGGTTATGCTTTGTATCATGTTGCTTATCACTTCGTCGGCTAGGCTGAAGGCTTTCCGCAGACCGTGCTGTGGGTAGAGCTCAAGCAGCTTGTTGTTGTCGATGACTACCGATGTGTTTGTGTATTTCTTCAGCTCCTCTAGTCCCTGCATCGCTATCCTCTTTCTCACCTGACCCTCGAATGCGAATGGAAGCGAAACAACGCCGACTACGGTCGCTCCCTCCTCTCTGGCTATCCTAGCTATTACCGGAGATCCGCCTGTCCCTGTTCCACCCCCCAAGCCAGCGGCTATGAAGACTATGTCCGAGCCCTCCAACGCTCTTCTTATCTCTTCTTCCGACTCTTCAGCGGCCCTTCTTCCTCGGGCAGGGTCGCCGCCGGCTCCACGCAGCCTTGTTACCGCTTTTCCTAGGAGGAGTTTTCTGTCCGACCTGACTATGTCGAGATGTTGAAGGTCTGTGTTGGCGGCCACGGTGTAGACTCCTGTCATCCCCGCAGCCGTCAGCCGGTTGACTGTGTTGCAGCCTGCTCCCCCTACGCCCACGAGCTTAATGCGGATGTCCTCGGGGTTGCGGAAGTATTCTTCACTCACTTATCTGAACCTCCGACCTGATGAAGTCTCGGAGGGCCATCCTTATTGCCTCGGCTCTGTTGGGGTACAGTCTGCGTCGGACCAGCTCGTCTATCGCCTGCAGGTATGGCTCGGGTAGATGCACCGTTACAACTTTCAACTTCTCATCACCTCGTTTTGGCCTGCTAGGCTTTGTGGATGGTTATAACTAAAGGTAATACGTGTGTATGGGTTTTCCGCATGTTTTCGGCGGATTTTCACCGACCTCTGTATCGTCTAGTGGGTAAAACTTGTTAGCGAAATCTAAAATTTTATCATTAGTTGGTAAGGTTGGCCGGAGATGTTGAGGGAGGAGCTTTACGAGGAGGTTAGAAAAGCTGTCCACCGGCTTGCGGAGGAGTCGGAGGAAGACGTGGTTGTTCTCGTGGAGGGATCTCGAGACGTTCGGGCTCTGAGGATGATGGGCTACGCTGGAAGAGTTGTTCAGAAAAGCCGGTTGAAGGCCGAGCTGGAGGACATACCTACTGGAACAAGAGTGATTCTTCTACTCGACTTTGACAGAGAAGGGTTGAAGAACATGGCGAAGCTTTCCAAGCAGCTGGCTGCCTGCGGCTACAGGGTTGACGACACCTACCACAGAAAGCTTAGAGTTCTGAAGCATCTGGGAGTAAACACGGTCGAGGGTATTCGAAAGCTTCTACCCGCCCTTCAGCAGCGAAGAGAATAGCGAGTTAAGTTCCTGTGCTGCGAAAACATCTCCCTTAATCTTGATGCGGCCTGAGAAGAAGGCCTTCACAGCGTCCATCTCACCCTTGAGGATGGAGACTAGGTCTCGATGGGTTGACTCGATCGATGCTGAAGGGCTTGGATGTAGTCCTTCGCTGACCGTCAGAGAGCCTGCTGAAGAGTGTATGTAGAATGGTTTTCCGTCGCTCGGCTTGAACTGAACAACCTTGCTCCATCCGGACGCTTTCTTAGATACCTCTGGATGGGTTTTAGCTGCCTCGACGAGTCTGAGGGCCTGCATCAACGCTTCGTCAGCCGACATCCGTCAACAACTCTATCCAACATCATATAAACTTGTCGCAAAAAACACCGCTTTCCAGCCCGGACTGAGGTAAACATAAATCAGGAGAAATCGAGTTTCAACCGTGTCTGTAAGCAGGCGTGGAAGGTCTCTGTTCGAACGAGCTGCTGTTCCCTTGGTTAGGGTTTTCGCTCGCTTGAGGGTTTCGCCCAACGCCTTGACGGCTGCGGGTGTTGCTTTGACCATGTTTTCGCTTTTGTTCTACAGGCTTACCGTCGTTGACCGGTTTTATTTTCTTCCCGCCGGTTTTGCGCTGACGGCTGCGGCTCTGCTGGACGGGTTGGACGGCTCTCTGGCAAGGTTGACGGGTAAAGAGTCTAAGCTCGGGGCCTTCGTGGACTCTATGTCCGACCGCATATCCGACGCCTTGATAGTGGTCGGCTTCATGTTGACGGGATATGTTGACGGTTTTCTGGCTGTTGCGATGCTGGCGTCATCCATGCTGGTCAGCTACGCAAGAGCACGTGGCGAATCACTGAACGTCAGCCTGAAAGAAGTCGGGCTGGGTGAGAGAGCAGTCAGGGTAATCGCTGCGATCTTAGGTACGTTCCTCGGATACGTTAACCCTGCGGCGGTATACGTCTCAGCTGTGTTCATCTCGGTTGTTTCATCCATCACGGTGGGCCAGCGTGTCTGGGCTACTGCCTCTGTTCTCAGGGGGTAGGTTGGTTGGAGAAAGTTGTCCTGAAGCCGATAGGCCGTGTCAAGACCGGCATGCCGGTCGACAAGCAGGAGGAGTGGAGCCGCTG
>JANWZU010000020.1 GCA_025054795.1 Candidatus Caldarchaeum sp. | reverse complement strand
GGTGCCGAACGTCTGGGCTGACGGCTACTGCGTTCTCACAAACAACACCATGGCCGGGTCGACAAGAGGCTTCGGAGCGCCTCAAGCTCATTTCGCTGCGGAGATGTTGATGAGCGAGCTTGCTGATGAGCTGGGGCTGTCTCCGTTGGAAGTACGTGAGGCTAACATGCTTAGGCCGGGCAGTCTGACTGCGACGAGCCAGCGGGTTGAGGACGACGGTCTTGTGAGATGCTATCGTAAGGCTGTGGAGGTTTCAGGCTGGGAGGCTAGGAAGAAGGAGTTTGAGCGTTTCAACAAAATATCAAGAACGGTCAAGAAAGGCATAGGGATTGCGCTGCTCTACCACGGCAACACGCTTGGCCCGGAGGGCGACGACTTTGCGACGGTAGCAGCGAGGGTCGAGAGGGACGGAACGGTTGTCGTCCAGACAGGCTTGACCGAGTACGGAACAGGAGCCCTAACCTCGCTTGTAATAGTGGCTGCCGAAGCGCTCGGGCTGCCAGTCTCCAAGGTACAGCTGGAGAGGCCTGACACAGCCGCTATACCCAGCTCCGGCCCAACAGTCGCCTCTAGGACGACAGCCATCGGAGGAAACGCCGCCCTCGACGCCGCCCTAAAGATAAGGGCCGCTGTTGCGTCTGTTGCCGCCAAGGCTTTGAACGTGAAGCCCGATGAGCTTGATTTCAAGAACGGACAGATAACTCATCCTTCAGGCAGGTCTGTCAGCTGGGAGGAGGCTGTCCATCAGTGCTACGAGAATAAGGTTGAGCTTAAGGCCGTGGGATACTACATGGCTCCGCCGACAAAATGGGACCCAGAAACAGGGCAGGGCTCTCCCTACAACCAGTACACCTACGGGGCCTTGGTTGCTGAGGTTTCAGTCGACATGGAGACCGGGTTCGTAGTTGTTGACAGGATGACCGCAGCATACGACGTTGGGAAAGCCATCAACCCTCTTGGGCTGGTGGCAGTCTACGAGGGCGGAACTATCATGGGAACAGGATATGCCTTGACCGAGGAAATCGTCCACGAGAGAGGGTTTGTCGTTAACACGAACCTCCACACGTTCATCATACCCACAGCCAGCGACGCCCCCAAAGAGATAAACAGCATAATAGTCGAGGTTCCAGGGCCCGTTGGAGTTTTCGGAGCGAAAGCCATGGGTGAAATACCTGTTGTCCTACCAGCCGCTGCGATAGCCAACGCCGTCGCCAACGCAACAGGCGTTTACGTCAGAGAGCTTCCGCTCAGGCCTCACAAACTCCTCGAGACGCTGCGTAAAGCGTATCATCCTTAAATCCTAAAGTAAAACCGTACGGCCATGACCCTTCTTGACCTTCGTGGAAGAGACCTGATCTCTTCTCAGGACTGGAGCGTTGAAGAGATAGAAGCCGCCATGGAGTTGGCCAGAAGCTTGAAGCTGAAGACAGCTGTGGGCGATGTGCCGGAGCTTTTCAAAAACCGTACCATGTTTATGCTGTTCTACAACACCTCAACCAGAACCCGAGCAAGCTTCGAAGCGGCTGCCACAATCTTGGGAGGCCATGCACAGTTCATAGACTTCGCAACAACCCGCGGAGCTGAAGGAGAGTCTGTGAGGGACATAGCGAAGATGTACGAGAGGCTGGGCCATGTACTCGGTGTCAGGATTCTCGAATCAGCGGTTGACTACGTTTACGGCAGAGGAAACGCCGTTGTCAGAGAGTATGCCGAACATGCGAAGATCCCTGTAATCAACATGGCTGACGACATGTACCATCCGAGCCAAGCGATAACAGACCTCTACACTTTGAGGGAGAAGCTTGGAAAAGTCGAGAAGAAGAAGTATGTTCTGATGTGGGCTTACAGCGACAAGGTTAGGAGCTGGGGAAGCATTCAGGACGAACTGCTCATATCAACGAGGTTCGGGATGGACGTTGTACTAGCATATCCTCCGGGATTCGACATAGACAGCAAAATAGTAGAACAAGCACGCAGGAACGGCGAAGAGAGTGGAGGCAGCGTCGAAATAACCCACGACTACAGGGAGGCTCTATCGGGTGCCGACGCCGTTTTCCCACGTAGCTGGGCGAGCCACGAATGTGTGATGACTGGGATGAACAGGTTCGGCAGGGAGCGGGAGGTTGAGCTTCACAACAAACACAAGGACTGGAAGCTGACCACTAAGCTCACGGACCTGATGTCTAAGAAGGGTGTCGTGACACACGTCCTCCCTGTTTTCCGTGGACAGGAGGCCGACGACGAAGTTATGGACGGCCCGAGAAGCGTGATATACGACCAAGCTGAGAACCTGCTGTACGTCAGAGCAGCCATACTGGCCTTGGTCGCGGGAACTTTCTAGCCCGGAAGAATGTGCGTTCCAGCCGTTCCGTGGATGGCTTCCTTGAGCTGCGAGAGCTCCGCTATAATCGCTTCCTTTCCGCCGCTTTCAACGAAGCGTATGCAGGCCTGAACCTTGGGCAGCATGCTTCCTGAGCCGAAGTGCCCCTCGTTGAGGTATCGTTTGGCCTCAGAAGCTGAAACCCTTTCTAATTTCTTCTGGTCAGGCTTGCCGTAGTTGATGTAAGCACCGTCCACGTCTGTGAGTATGATGAACCTGCTGGCGCCAATCAGCTCAGCAAGCTTTTCTCCGGCGAGGTCTTTGTCGATGACGGCTTCAACTCCCTGAGCCCTTCCGTTCTCCTCGATTATCGGAATACCTCCGCCGCCGCTTGCCACAACTATGAAGCCTGCGTCAACGAGGTTTCGGATTGCGAATCTTTCAGCAATTATCTTAGGGTCTGGCGATGGGACTACACGCCTCCAGCCACCACGGGCCTTGTCCTCCGCGAAAACATATTCCGGATGCTCTGCTTTAATCTTATCCATCTCCTCCTTGCTGTAGAACGGGCCTATCGGCTTCGTCGGGTTTTTGAAAGCTGGGTCGTCTTTGTCTACAATCACTCTCGTCACGACGGTGATTACGTACTTGTCTATCCCTCTTCTCTTCAGCTCGTTCCTGAGGTTCTGCTGAATGGCGTACCCAATAAAGCCCTGTGTCTCGGCTCCGCAAGCATCCATCGGGAACGGCGGTATGTTGTGGAGCTTCATTCCTGCGTCATGCCTCAGCAAAGTCGCACCGACCTGAGGGCCGTTGCCGTGTGTAATCACGAGCTTGTACCCAGCTTCCACTAGGTCGGCTAGAAACACAGCGGTCCTTCCGACGTTTCGATACTGCTCTTCGAAAGAGCCTTTCTCGCCACGACGCATTAAGGCGTTTCCGCCCAAAGCGATAACTATGAGCTCTCCCATAGCCATGAAGTTCCAGCTGCGTTCTCTTATAAAAACCTCAAAAGGCTTTCGAGGTCAGGCATGGTTAAAGGTATTTTCTCGCCGGAGACGACTTTCTCCGGCTCCTTAAGACCAGAGCCTGTGGCTAACACTACCACGGTGTCGGATTTGTCCAGCCATCCGGCTTCGAGCAGCTTTTTAGCGGCCAGAACCCCAACGGCTCCTGAGGGCTCGGCGAAGACTCCCTCCATACGTGCCAGCAGACGGACAGACTCCCTTATCTCATCCTCCTCAACAGTCTCCGCGCAGCCGTGAGTCGCCTTGACTCCTTCGATTACGGCGTCTCCGTCCCATGGATAGGGGTCCAGAAGGCCTGATGCGATTGAACGTGGGTTTTTCTCGGGCTGTATGTCCGAGAAGGCTTTGCCTTGCTTGATTGCGCTTGCTAGAGGCTGGTTTCCGGCAGGCTGGACCGGAACGATACTCGGATAACTGTCTATCAAGCCGAGCTGCATCAAGTCTCTCAACCCCTTCCATATCCCTGCGGCCAAGCATCCTGAGCCTGTCGGAATCAGTAAAGCGTCTGGGACAGACCAGCCCAACTGCTCCAAAACCTCGTAGACAATCGTCTTAGGGCCCTCCACCTGATAGGGGTTGAATGGGCCGAAGCTGGGACACGGATACCATCCCCAGCTCGAAACGGTTTGAACCATCAGGTCAACCGTAGGGTCCCTACCCTCAACGGTCTGCTTTACACGAAACACCTTGGCTCCGTAAAGCAGAAGCTGCGAGGCCTTTCCCGTCGAAACGTCTTCCGGCACGAAAGCATGGCAGCGGAGGCCTAGAGAGGCGCTGTAAGCGGCGAGAGATGAAGCGGCGTTCCCGCTGGAGGCTATCACAACATCCCTCCTCCCTGTTTCAACGGCTTTAGCGGCTCCTACAGCCATCGCTCTATCCTTGAAAGAGGCGGTCGGGTTCCTGGTCTCATCTTTGACGAAGAAGCTCTTGAACCCAAGATGCTCGCCAAGCCTGTTGGTCTTAAGTAAAGGTGTTCCACCCTCCATCAACGACGCTGCATACTTTCCCTCTACTGGCAGCAGCTCCCAGTACCGCCAGACACCACCCCAAACCCTTCTGGAAACCGCCTGCCTCGAGAAACTCTCCCTTGCTGCGTCATAGTCGTAGATTATGTCAAGCCGTCCAAAATCGTTCCTCCTGCACATCAGGGGGCTGTCGGAGTATTGATATACAGCTCCGCATCTGGAGCATACAAGTCTGTCCACAAACATGACTAAAACAGCTAGATTCGTTTGATAGTGAACCTGCAGACATCGGAGTTTTGAACGGCTCTGCACTCCTTCTCAACGGTCTTGAAAGAGGCGTGGTAAACCGATTCAGCTATACCTGTAAGTATCCCATTCAACAGATAACATCTGGGATTGCTTTCACCGCTCAACCCTTCGCAGAATACACAGTTTTTAAAAGAGACCTCAACCTCACCTGAGTACCAGAAGTTGTTGATCACTCTGGGTACCCCCCATCCTGAGTTCAAGGCCGCCGAAGAAAGGAGCATGATGCCGTCGTCGGGCGATTTGCTCTTCACCTTGTTGCCCAAAGCAAGGCCATACCTATGTCCTATGTTCCACATTAGGGCGTCTGTAGCCTGCTGAGACATGGAAACGCTCAAAAGATTAATCGTTTCGACGAATGTTTTTGCCGACAGGACGAACACTCTGCCACCCAGAATTTTATCCTGCAAAACACCATCATTCTCCAAGATCCTCGTAGGAGAAAAATAATAGAGATTTAAAAATTTTTTATTATCGTATTATATCCAGCTTAGCCAAGTGTTTAATCCTAGTATCTACAGTGTATTGGTCTAACGTGTGCTCCCGCTCCGGTATGGCTGTCTTCTTGCCGGGGCCAAAAGCCTCCGTAGACAGATATCGGTTCCCAGAGTCGCATATCACGGTAACTATACGCTTAAGCTTCGGGTTTTTCTTGGCGACCTTCAACGCTGCTACGACGTTGCAGCCCGACGAGATTCCGCAGAAAACCCCCTCCAGCCGTGCCAGCTTCCTAGTCATATCGATAGACTCGGCAGAAGAAACAGTCACCACCCCGTCCAGAACGCCTAGGTCTAGGTTGCGCGGTATGAAGCCGTCGCCTATTCCCTCTATTTTGTGAGAACCCCATACTCCGTCTGCGATGACGGCGGCCTCGCTTGGCTCGGCTGTGTAGACTTTGACGGTGGAGTTGCGGCTTTTTAGATACCTGCCGACGCCCGTGACTGTTCCCCCTGAGCCCTGAGACATCACGAAACAGTCTATCCGTCCCTGAGTCTGCTCCCAAATCTCGGGGCCAGTTGTCTTGATGTGTGCTTGGACGTTGTCGGGGTTTGTGAACTGGTTCGGAAACCAGTATTTGCCTGGGTTCGAGGCTATCATGGACTCGGCTTTCCTTAAGCTAAGGTCGACGTCGCTCTCCGCACCTGGTGTGAAGACGATGTCGCCGCCGAATGCCTTTATCAGCTGTTTCCTTTCCTCGCTCATTCCTTCGGGCATTACAATAGTTACTTTGTATCCTAGGTGTGTTCCTACGAAGCTGCATGCTATGCCTGCGTTGCCAGTAGAAACCTCGAGGATCTCCATCCCCGGCCTTAACTCGCCTCTCTCAACAGCCTTCGTTATCATCTCCCTGTATATCCTGTCTTTCAAACTGCCTGTAGGGTTGTAGAACTCCAGCTTTGCGTATATCTCGGCGTCCACTCCCTCCTGCCTAGGTATCTTGGAGAGCTTTAGAAGTGGTGTGCCCCCGATTACGTCGAGGACGTCGTCGAAAACCTTCATCTCTTTCTACCCATGACCATGGACATTACCGCTTTCTGTACGTGAAGCCTGTTCTCGGCCTGCTGAAAGTACAGCGAGTAGCTGGGGCTGTCGATAACCTCGTCCACAACCTCCTGCCCTCTGTCCGCTGGACCGCAGTGCATGTACTTACCTTTGTTCGTCAAGTCCATCAACTCAGGCGTGCATATCCATGACTTGAAACCGTCTTGGTACTTCGTCGCCCCTTCTTTGTCAACAGACGTGGTGTAGGGTGGGAAGAATTTCTTTGGAGACCATGCCTTAGGATAGACAAAGTCAGCGCCTTCGAAGGCCTCTTTCATGTCATGAGTTATCTCGAAGGAGCCTCCGTACTTTTCGACGTTCTTCCTGCACGCCTGTATGACGTGGTCTTCGAGCTCGAAGCCGGGTGGATGGGCAAGAACAACATCCATTCCGAACTGTGTTCCTACTAGGATGCAGCTCTGAGGTACCGCCAGAGGCTTGAGTCCTCCCGAGTATGCGTAGGAGACGACGAATTTTTTCCCTTTGGGCTTGGGCGCAACGTCGGTTATCGCCATGATGTCGGCTAGGGCTTGGAAAGGATGGTATATGTCGTCCTCCATGTTCAGCACGGGTATGCTGCTCCACTTGGCGAACTCTTGGATTACTCGATGTCCTCTTCCTATGTGCCATTTGGCTGCGTCGCCGTATATTCTAACAGCTATCGCGTCGCCGTAGGTGCTGAGGACCCTCGCAACGTCTGCTATTGACTCAGTCTGGTAGGGGATCATGTCCTCCGGTAAAGTAGGTGTGTAGACGTCGGAAGGGCTTAGGAAGTGGGCGTGGCCCCCTAGCTGGTATATGCCGGCTTCGAAGGAGTTCCTCGTCCTCAACGACCTGTTGTAGAAAAGCATGAAAAGCGTCTGTCCCTTGAGATACTCTGTTGGTCGCTTGGACTTAAACTTCTGACGAAGGTCTCTGGCAGCCTTCAGAATGCTGTTTATCTCCTCTTGGCTGAAGTCGTTGGTGTTGAGGAAATCTTTACCATGCAGCTTGCCCACATAAGGCGGTTTACCCGCCGTCGTTCTCTGAACCATGATGATGATGTTTGAAGAGACGGATTTTAATGTTGTCTTACGCCAGCAGCATAATTACGGGCCACAGGAAGAAACCTAGGGCGTGCAGCAGGCCTGTGAACGTGGCTACACGGATGTTCGCCGCAAGAGCAGGGATCATCAGGTATGGGCTTCCGTAGGTCTGTTTCACGGATTTAACCGTGTTTACGGCGGTTGGGATTGTGGCCAGCGCGATGAGCGCCGTGGGGGGAGCGTATCCTACAAGCACAGGCAAAGCTATCATAGCGTATGCGGTCGCCAACAACAGCTTGTAGAGGCTTATCACTTGACCGGCGTTAAGCCGGGTCACCAAGGTTCTCTTACCAGCTTGAGCGTCGTATGGGGCGTCGGGTATCTCGTTGACGTACAGTATCAGGCAAATGAGTATGCCGATCGGAACCGAGGCCAGCAGTGCTTGGATGCTGAATAACTGTGCTTGAACGTAATGGCTGCCCAACACTATTATGGGGCCGAAGCCTATCCCGACCGCCACTTCTCCGACACCCCTGTAAGCCAGCTTCAGGGGAGGGGCTGTGTAAGCCACGCTTATCAAAACCCCAACACCCATCACCGTCAGTATGGGTATTAACCCACGCAGCAGAGCAAGGTAGAGGCCTATAGCCACACCTGCAACGTAGAATAACGCAGCCAAAGAGGCCACCTGCCCGGATGTGAGGAGGCCGTACTGAATTATTCGTGAGCCTCCGCTGAAAGGTGTTGGAGTTATGTTTGACTCGTCTGCGCCAAGCTTGTGGTCGAAGTAGTCGTTGGTCATGTTGAGCCCCAGATGTATGAGGCTTGCACCCACTAGCGTCAGTAGCAGGAGTAGCGGGTCGAAGTATCCGAGATATGCCGCCGACCCGGCTCCAATCAACACAGGTGCGACCGTTGCTGTAAGGAACGGGAACCTCGTTGCTCTGAAAAGAAGCTGAGCTGTGGGTAAACGTGGTTTAACAGGCCTTCCTATGTTTTTGCTGAGTTTCGCAAGGTAGTTTTTAGCCTGCGAGGTCTTCTCCTCGCAGTACTGGAAAAACGGTTTTTTCTTCTCATCCCATCCGTAAGACTTTTCAGGTCTGAAGAGTACGGTGTCGCCTGATTTCTCAACAGACCCTCTGACCATCACGTATCTCCTGTCTGTGTATCCGCCTGTGGGTATTGGTGTGATGTGGTTGAAAAGCAGGGTAATCTGTCTCGGAACAGGCAGGTACTGTGGCCATTCAATCATGTAGCCTTCTCCAATAGGCCTTACTTTTGCGGGGAAGCTTACAGGGTATCCGTCCTCGTCTATGAATGATACGGAGGTGTCGCTGAACTGCTCAACCTCCACGCTCATCTCACCCACCTCCTCGGCTGTTTCGAAACGTCTCCGTCGTCCCAGAGAAGGATCTCACGGGGCGTGACCTCTATTATTATTCTCTCCCAGAAAAGCGGTAAAGCCAGCCTTTGTTTTATGTAGGCCCCTATGTAGGGCTCCTTCCTAGTCCACAGGTCGAGGAGCCACATCCATCCGTTGTTAAGGTTTTCCTCGTAGATTTTGGCGTCGCCCTTGACGTGTACTGCTGCGTAGGACGGTGTGTTGATGAACTGCCTTCCGCTGAAGAGAACTCCTACCTTAGGGTTTGTTTTTATGTGCTCGACTTTCCTGCTGAAGAGGATGCTTGAGGTGAAGTAAAGCTTCTTCCTTTCCCTGCTGTATAGGGGGAGCATGGGATGTGTTGAGACCTGTCCCTTTGGTGATGCTACGCTGAGGGCCGAGACCAGAGCGTTCTCCATAATTTTTTCTGCTGCTTCGAAAACGTCCATGCTTTTACGTAGTTTCTTCTGTATATAAGATTTAACCACTTACAAGTGGTTAATCAAATTTAATCCGGCTGGCGACGACAAGAGAAAGGCTGCTAACCAACCCAATCAGTAGCCAGCCTGCTCCGTAGCCGAAAGCCACTACCGTTGCGCCGAAAAAGTAAGGAAGAACAGATGCAGACACAAGCTGAACGCTGTTTACGAGTGCTATGGCCACAGGAACCTCAGGACCGTTGACCTTTTCCATAGGAATCAAGTAGTAAACTGTGTAGGCTCCGATGTATAACACCCCGAGGAAGAAAATGACTAACGCTAATAGAGCGGCGTTCCTAACAGTCATAGCAGCTATTCCAATTGTGGTTCCTGCGTTTACCGCCATGATTAATTTTTTCTTCGAGGAGGTTGAGTCGTAGACTCTGCCCATGAAGGGAGAGGCCAACACGCTGCCCACGCTCATGCCGGCCATCAGCAACCCAGCAGTCTCAAGCCCGAGACCGATGTCCGCAGTCAAATAGAGGATGCCGAACTGTGTCAGAGGATACCAAGACCCTCCTGAAAAAGTGAGCCCGAGCGCCGAAAGCCAAACTACCCTGCTCCTCAAAGCACCCAGCTCGACCTTCTCTTCAACCCCTCTGTTCTCATGCCCCCGTGAAACGGACAGAGTTGCGGCGGCCATGAAAACACCCAGCAGCCCGGGAATGGCTAGAGCCAGCCTCCAGCCGACAGAGATGACTACGAAAGGCCAGAGCCCGAGAGCGATCAAAGACCCTACGTGGAACCCGCCGTTGTACAGACCTAGAGCTACACCCCTCTCTTTAACACTGAAGAAAGGTATTAGGAAGGCTATCCCGGGGCCGAAGAAGAAACTCATGAAAATTCCAGCCAACAGTCTGAAGACCAGAAGGAGCTCGAAGGAGGACGCTAATCCGCAAAGGCCTGAGAAAACAGAGGATAATCCGAGTCCAAGAAGAGCTGTTCTCCGAGGGCCGTACTTCGACGCAACGATTCCCGCAGGTATTTGAAAAAATCCTATGCCGACTAGGAAAACAGAGCCCAACAAGCCGAGAGACGCTACGCCGACTCCGAACTCCTCGGCTATGAAAGGCTGCGCCGGGGCGATGGCTAGCCAGTTCAAGGTGTATGCTATTCTGTCGCCGAAAAGCCAGCTTAGCAGGAACCATTTGAAATTATCTTTTTGAAAGGTTTAACCCACCCGCTTGCGGTAATGCTTCTTGATGTGCTCCTCCTTTATCTTCGTCAGCTCGGTCTCTGGGAGTGTTGAAAGTATCTCCCAAGCTATCTCTATCGTTTGGTCTAATGTCCTGTTCTCCGTGTATGACTGCTTGAGGAAGCGTTGCTCGAAAAGGTCGCCGAACTCCAGATACTTTAGGTCGGTTTCAGAAAGGCCTGCCGTGCCCACGATCTCTGCAAGCGAGCGTAGCTGAACAGCCCGGGCGTATGCGGCGTACAGCTGGTTGCTGACGTCGCCGTGGTCGGCACGGGTTCTCTTCTGAGAGATTATTCCCGGGCCCATCAGTCTGCTTAGACTCATCAGCACGTTGACAGGCGGATAGATTCCTTTTCTGTAGAGGTCTCTTGAGAGAACTATCTGACCCTCGGTTATGTAGCCGGTGAGGTCGGGAATCGGGTGGGTGATGTCGTCGCTCGGCATGCTGAGGATGGGCATCTGCGTAAGGCTTCCCTTCAACCCCTTGATTCTTCCAGCTCTCTCGTAGAGCGACGCAAGGTCTGTGTACATGTATCCGGGATAGCCCTTCCTACCCGGCACTTCTTCACGGGCTGCGCTTACTTCCCGTAGCGCCTCGGCGTAGTTGGTTATGTCGGTGATGATTACGAGAACGTGGTAGCCTTGTTTGAAAGCTAGGTATTCTGCGAGCGTTAATGCGATGCGTGGAGTGACTATTCTTTCGATGGCCGGGTCGTCGGCTAGGTTTAGGAAAAGGGCGCTTCTGCTTATGGCTCCGCTTTCCTCTAGGCTTCTTCTGAAGAAGCGGGCTTCGTCGTTCTGGACGCCGACTGCTGCGAATATCACGGCAAACTCCTCTTCTCTCCCCGGAACCGTGGCCTGCCTAGCGATCTGGGCGGCCAGCATGTTGTGGGTAAGTCCAGCGCCGGAGAAGATGGGGAGCTTCTGACCTCGGACAAGACTGTTCATACCGTCAATAGAGGATATGCCTGTCTGTATGAAGTCAGATGGGTATTCCCGCTGCTCGGGGTTGATGGGCTCGCCGTTTATGTCGAGCATCTCCTCGGCCACCGGCTCAGGCAACCCGTCCATAGGCCTTCCAAGCCCGTCGAAAACTCTCCCAAGCATCTCTGTTGAAACCGGAACCTTCAACGTAGTTCCTAGGAACCTTGCCCTAGTCCCCTCGATAGCTAGTCCCTGAGTTCCCTCGAATATCTGGACAACAGCCCTTCCCTCGCCAACCTCGATCACACGGCCGAGCCTTCTCTCTCCCTCGGCGGTCTCGACCTCCACAAGCTCGTCGTACGAAACGCCTGAGACACCTCCCACGACCATCAGAGGGCCTTTTATCTCCTGAACGGAGAGATACTCTAGCCCCGTCCTCTCGACAGTCATGCCACTTTAACCTCCGCTTTCTCAGTCAGCAACAGTCTTTCGAAGCTTTCCACCATCGCTTTCTCAAGCTCTGAGATGAGGTCAAGCCTGTTGTTGGGAATCTCGTACTTCGCCCTTATGAGCTTCGGAATGATCGTCATGGCTCTTATCTCCTTCAGCGGAACGCCTCTGCGGAGAGCCTCCTCAGCGAGTTTGTGAAACTTGACGAAGAGGCTGATTAGCTTAACCTGTTTCGGAGGTGGGCAGTAAGAGTCAACCTCGTCGTAGGCGCTTTGCTGGAGAAAGCCTTCACGTATCATCCTAGCGACGTCGAGTATGAGCTTCTCCTCGTCAGGCAGAGCCTCGGGGCCGAGCAGCCTGACCAGCTCAAGCAGGTCGGCCTCCCTCTGCAGAAGCCTGTATGCCTGGAAACGTAGGTCGTACCAGTCGGGTGAGACGTTCTCAGCCCACCACTTTCTAACGGTCTCAACGTACGCCGAGTAGGATGTAATCCAGTTTATCGCAGGATAGTGTCTCGTGTAAGCTAGGTTTGCGTCGAGAGCCCAGAAAGTCCTTATGAACCTCATGGTGTGGGTTGTCACGGGCTCTGTAAAGTCTCCTCCCGGCGGGCTTACGGCTCCCACAAGCGACACGCTTCCGACTCTTTCTGGCTTCCCTATGTTTACGACCCTGCCGGCTCTTTCGTAGAACTCAGCCAGCCTGCTCGCCAAGTAGCTGGGATAACCCTCCTCAGCAGGCATCTCCTCCAGCCTTCCGCTTATCTCCCTCAGCGCCTCAGCCCATCTGCTTGTCGAGTCTGCTACAAGAAGCACGTCGTACCCCATGTCCCTGAAGTACTCAGCCATCGTGACGCCCGTGTATATGCTAGCTTCTCTGGCGGCTACGGGCATGTTGCTTGTGTTGGCTATCAGAACCGTCCGCTCCATCAAAGGCCTTCCGGTCGCCGGGTCTTTGAGGTGCGGAAACTCGGTCAAAACCTCCGACTCCTCGTTTCCTCTCTCACCGCATCCGACGTGGAAGATGACCTTCGCATCGCTCCACTTCGCAAGCTGATGAAGCGTCACGGTTTTGCCTGTACCGAAGGCTCCTGGAATGCATGCCGTTCCGCCTTTGGAGATGGGGAAGAAGGTGTCGAGAACCCTTTGTCCGGTGATTGTCGGGACCTCGGGGTCAAGCCTTCTGCTGAAAGGCCTAGGCCTTCTAACAGGCCATCTGTGGTAGAGCTTAAGAGGCTGTTTCCCGTCCTTCGTCTCAATCTCTGCCACGACATCGTCGACGACGTAGTCGGATTCCGGAGCTACGTATGTCAGTTTTCCATGCCTTGCGTCGGGCGGAACCATGACCTTAGAGGTGATTAGAGGTGTTTCGGGAACCTCGCCCAAGATGTCGCCGGGTCCAGCCTCCTCGCCTTTCTTGACTAAAGGAATGAACCGCCATTTTTTATCCATAGGCAGCTGGTCTGCCTTTATTCCACGCTTGATGAACCCGCCCGCAATCCTGCCTATCACGTCAAGAGGCCTCTGAACCCCGTCGTAGATGCTTCCAAGCATCCCAGGCCCCAGCGAAACTGACAGAGGCGAGCCTGTTGACTCAACCGGCTCACCGGGGCGGAGGCCGCTTGTGTTCTCGTAGACCTGTATGAAAGCCACGTCGCCCGTGAGCTTGATTATCTCGCCTATCAGCCTCTGCTCACCCACATAGACCGTCTCATACATTTTCGCCCCCATCATGCCGTCAGCCTTGACTGCCGGGCCGGCAACCCAGATTATCTTGCCTCTGGTTGTCTTCATCTTGGTTCTCAGCTTCGAGGCTACGTATTTAAACCCTTTCGGCGCACATTCTAAACCGGATAGATTTATAAAAACCCGGGGCGAGCCGTTGAGCATGACGCCATCAAGACCTGATCTGCCTAGAATCAAGGCAGTTATGAGTAAACACGGGTTAGATGTTCTCGCAGCCTCCTCACCGCCAAACGTATACTATCTCTCGGAACTACCCGTAGCCAGCACATCCCCCAACGCTCTGCTGTACTCTGTGAAAAACGCCTCGCCTGTTTTCGCTGTCATCCCGCTTGACAAAGAGCCGGCGCTGATAACTACGGCCGCCGCCGTGGAGCTGGCGAGGAAGCACTCGTGGATAAAGAACATAAAACCCTACAAGACAGGGGTATACATAGTGAGAAAGGAGGAGGTTTCGGTCTATGCTGCAAACGCTTTCGAAGCCTTCTCCAAGCTGCTGGACGAGCTTGGGCTGCGTAAATCAACCATAGGTGTTGACACATCTCTAATGCCTGTTGGGCTGTTCGAGAAACTGAAAGCAAGCATCGGAGAGGTTAAGATGGTCGACGCTACCCGCGTTTTCACCGAGCTGAGAATGGTCAAGAACGAAGAGGAGATACGTAGGTTTAGGGAAGCCAACAGGATTCTCTGCGCAGCTATGAAGAAGGTGATAGGCGAGATGCGGGAAGGTGCTGTTGAGAGAGACCTTCACTTCATTCTCAAAACCGAGATACTGAAGCAGGGTGGAGACGGATGGTTCCAGACGACGATTGCAGCAGGCCCCGAAGACGGGCCCAACATATACCATCAGCCGGACGGCAAAAAGCTCCGGAAAGGAGACATCATAAGAATGGACATAGGCTGCGTGTACCAAGGGTTTGGATGCGACCTCTCGAGAACAGTCGCCGTCGGGACACCGCCCCCTGAGGCGAAGAAGATTTACAGCGTTCTGGAGGAAGCTGAGCAGCTCTTGATAGAAAGGGCAAAGCCGGGAGTCCAAGCTTCGGAGCTGCATGCAGTGGCTGAGAAATATGTCAGGGAGAAGTTGGACCCTAAGTACAGCAGGGGCAACGTTGGGCACGGCGTGGGGGTTGAGCTCTACGACCCTCCGGAGATATCGGCTTCCGATCACACTCCGCTAAGCCCCGGAATGACTCTATCCTTGGAGGTTCCGTACCACAAATTTGGCTTGAGCGGCTTCAACATAGAGGACAGCGTCGTGATAACCGAGAAAGGGAACGTCGTTGTCTCAGACCTCCCTAGAGAGCTGATCGTGGTGTGATGGGGAGAGCATAATGGTTGCCATAGTTGTTCACGGCGGTGCGATAAACCCCCTCGATGAAAAGTTCAACAAAGGAGTCAGCGAAGCCGTCGAAACAGGAATAGACCTTCTGCTGAAGGGAGGGTCCGCCGTCGAAGCCGCAACAGAGGCCATCAGAGTGATGGAGGACAACCCCATATTCAACGCAGGAACAGGCTCGTGGCTCAACCTCAAGGGCGAGGTGGAGATGGATGCTATAATAGTCGACGGCTTCAGCAATAAAACCGGTGCAGTTGCAGCGATAAAGAAGGTCAAGAACCCCATACTCGTGGCTAGGAAGGTGATGGAGGAGACCGACCACATTCTCCTCGTGGGAGACGGAGCTACAGAGTTCGCAAGACACTTCGGGTTCAGGGAGTACGACCCTGCGACCGAGGAGAGACGCAGAGGCTGGCAGGAGCTTAGGGAGAAGCTGATGAAGGGAGAGCAGACCTCTCTGCTGGCATACTGGTCGAAGATCTCAAAGTTCGCCAAGCTGGGGGACACCGTGGGCGCCGTCGCCTTGGACAAGGACGGGAGAATCGCTGCGGGCACATCGAGCGGAGGGTTCCCGATGAAGCTCCCCGGCAGGGTCGGCGACGTACCCATCATCAACGCCTCAACATACGCAGGGCCCCGCTGCGGCGTTTCTTTGACAGGCCACGGTGAGGTCATAATGCAGAACATAGTTGCGAGGAATGTTGCTCAGCTAGTGGAAAACGGTCTTGACCCTCAGGCTGCTTTGACAGAGGCTTTCACGAGTGTGTTGAGGAGTTTACCGTCGAAGGGAAGCGGCGTGCTGCTGGGAGGAGTGTCGCTTGATTTTCGAGGTAGGGTCGGAGGTGTGCGAAACACGGAGCTTATGCCCCATGCCTACGCAGTAGACAGCAGGAAGGTTGTGCTCAATTTCGGGACGATACTCAGGGTCTAGCATGGCCGTCAACTATCTCTCCGAAAGAACCCGCAGCATAGCGCTCTCAGGAATCAGGGTGATGTGGGAGAAGACTCTAAAGATACCTGACGTAATCAGAATGGACATAGGCGAGCCAGACTTCCAGCCGCCTAGGAAAGTGAGGCAAGCTCTCTATGAAGCTATAGAAGAAGGGTACACCCACTACTCGCCGAGCGCGGGGCTGCCGGAAACTCGTGAAGCCGTCGCTGAGAAGGCCAGACGTGAGAACGGCATGGATGTGTCGCCGTCGGAGGTAGTCATCACACCCGGAGGCAGCGCAGCCCTATACCTCTCGATGATGGCCACGGTTAACCCCGGTGAGGAGGTTTTGATTCCTGACCCGGGATGGGCGCAGTACAACGCCATGGTGTCTTTGGCAAACGGCGTTCCAGTCGGATACCGGCTGTCCGAGGACAAGGGATACATGGTTGACGTCGAGGACTTGGAGAAAAAGATAACTTCAAAGACAAAGATGATACTGATAAACACGCCACAAAACCCTACGGGCTCCGTCCTAAACAGGAAAATACTGCAAGAGATAGCTGATTTAGCGGTAGAGAGGAACCTACTTGTTCTCTCGGACGAGGTCTACGAAAAATTTGTGTTCGACGGTGAAACTCACGTCAGCATAGGGTCTTTCGAGGGCCTGAAAAATCGAGTAATCACGGTTAACTCGCTTTCTAAAACCTATGCCATGACGGGACTCAGAATAGGCTACGTCATAGCTCCACAGCAAATAGCTGAAGAGGTTGCCAAGCTGAACCTCTACGTCTCGACATGCGCTAACACCGCCGTTCAGCACGCAGCGACAGCCGCATTAAAACACCATCACGAAGAAATAGAATTAATGCTCAACGAATACAGGCGGCGTCGGGACGCAGTCTACAAAAGGTTGCTTGAGATTGAAGGTGTTTCATGCGTTAAGCCGAAAGGCGCCTTCTACTTGTTTCCCAACTTCGGGGAAGCGGTTAAAATGAGCTCGTTCGATTTTGCTATGCACCTTCTCGACACTGTTCATGTTTCAACCGTCCCGGGCTCAAGCTTCGGAACCATGGGTGAGAACCACCTCAGAATGGCCTGCACCTCGGAAATAAACAGGCTTCTGCTAGGGGTTGAAAAAATCGCCAAAGCAGTCGAAGACCTTCGCAGACATAAGACATAATACGAAGAGGGGTTGAGCTAGACCCGTGAATTATGTAGGCGCAGCAGTTCCTAAGAAAGATGCCGGCGTTCTCGTCCGAGGGATGGGAAGGTTCATAGAAGACATCAAACTTGCCAACATGCTCTACGGAGGTTTCGTAAGAAGCCCATACGCCCACGCCGTAGTCAATAAGATAGACGCAGGAGACGCTTTGCGAATGCGCGACGTGGTAGCTGTATGGAGTTTAAACGACATCAAGCCTTTCATCAACCCCTATCCAGCTCCCGTGGGTAGGTTCGCTGGGCTGGATGTCAAGCACGCCGAGCTGTACCCATTAGCTGGAGATCGTGTAAGGTTTGTCGGCGAGCCGGTTGCATTCGTAGTTTGCCGAGATATTTATGCTGTCGAGGATGCTGTTGAGAGAGTGGTGGTTGACTACACGCCGCTGAAACCTCTGGTCGACCCCATGGAGGCTCTTAACGAAAAAGAGAACCTGCTCTATCCAGAGTGGGGGGACAACATTCTGATGAGATACACAATTGAGAGCGGCGACGTTGAGAAAGCATTTAGAGAAGCTGACACAGTTTTAGAGACTCGGATAGAGACACAGAGGTTCACGGGAACGCCGATAGAGTGCAGAGGCTATGTGGCCCAGTTCGACCCTCTGTCCAACGGCCTTACGCTCTACGCCTCGACGCAGCAGCCCCACCCGCTACGCACAATCCTCTCAGAGCTCCTGAACATCCCCGAATCAGTTATCCGCGTCATTCAACCGCAGGTAGGAGGGGCGTTCGGCCTCAAGATTCCTCCTTACAGAGAAGAGCCGGTAATTTCCTTGGCGGCCCTTAAGTTGAAGACCGCTGTTAAATGGGTTGAGAACCGCTCTGAGCACATGGTTGCCACAGGCCACTCGAAGCATCAAATTCACGACATCCAAGTAGCCGTCAAAAGAGATGGCCAGGTACTGGGTCTCAAGGACAGGATAGTGGTTGACCTAGGGGTTTACAACGCAACCCGAGGAATAATGCAGGCCTACAACGCTGCAAAGATGCTCCCCGGCCCCTACAAGATAAGGAACCTCCGAGTCGAAGGTTACGGAGTTGTCACGAACAAGACCCACTACCAAGCCTACCGAGGGTTTGGAAAGGACTCGGCAGCAATAGTTTATGAAAGAGTTATGGACCTAGTTGCGAACGAGCTCAACATGGACAAGATTGAAGTTAGGCTGAGAAATCTGATCAGACAGGATGAGATGCCGTACGTCACGGCTACCGGTGCCGAGTATGACAGCGGAAACTACGAGGAAGTGGTGAGTATTCTCAAAGGCTGGCTGAACAGGTTGAAAATGGTTGAAAAGGAGGGTCCAATTCTTCGTGGGGTTGGGGTTGCGTTAGCCGTCGAGCCATGCGCCTCCGCCTTCTTTGACTCGTTTACGCAGGCCACTGACACGACCACGATCCAGATAGACCAGTCTGGAAAAATAACGGTCAAAACTGGAGTGACCACTCCCGGGAACGGGAACGAAACATCCATCGCACAAGTGGTGGCAGACAAGCTTGGCGTAGGAGTTGAAGACATTCATGTAATCCAAGGCGATACTGCCGTCTGTCCATACGGAATCGGGAACAACAGCAGCAGGGTGTCAGTTGTCGGTGTTTCTTCGGCGTATCTTGCGGCGGAGGAGATGCGCAGAAAAATCACACAAGCAGCATCCAGCATTCTCGAATGCAACCCCTCCGACATAGAGATTGAGAACGGTTTCGTACAGGTGAAAGGCTCGCCGGACAAGAAGCTTACTCTCAAAGAAGTAGCCCGTTATGTGTACAGAAGAACGTTTACACTGCCGAGCGGCGTGGGTCCCGTTTTGGAGGCAACAGCCAGCTTTAGAGCGCCGAACATCAACTGGGTTAAAGACGAGCGGAACAGGCTCAACACCTACGTCGCCTACTCCTTCGCAGCCTTCGGCGTAATTGTTGAACTCGACCAAGAGACAGGCCGCTTGACCTTTCCGCATGCCTTTGTGGTGGACGACTGTGGCAAAGTAATCAACCCAGCGCTTGTTGACGGCCAGGTTGTCGGGGGGCTTGTTCAAGGGTTGGGAGGCGCTTTTTACGAACAGCTTGTTTACGACTCTGAGGGAAACATCGTTACAGGTTCCTTGATGGACTATCTGATTCCCACGGCCCTCGAAGCGCCTAGGGAGGTCGAGGTCGAGCACTATGAAACCCCCTCGCCCCACACGCCTGTAGGCAGCAAAGGTGTTGGAGAGACAGGCATGATGGTTGTCCCAGCACTGATCTCCGCTGCAGAAGACGCCCTGAGGAAGCTAGGCACCAGAGCAAACCTGTCAAACACTCCTTTAACGCCTGAAAAACTGCTAAGAGCCGCAAAGAAATTGAAAACCTGATGCCGGCGGTCTTCGGAAAAAGCTTATATCCGCTCCAAAAAGAGAAGAAAAGCGATAACTATGCGTAGAAAAGCTGTTTCTACCTCTTTAGCCGTTGCAGTGGTTGTCTCTCTGGTCATAGGCCTTCTCGTTGGCGGAATAGCTTTAGGTCCTGTTCTTGGAGGCGGTGCGGCGAGGACGGTCACTGTTGAGAGGACGCTCGGCGTACAGACTGTCACTCGAACTGCTACGGCAGAAGTCATAGCGAATTTGGAGGAGCTCGCACGCCGTGAGACAAAGCTTGTCATCTACGGGGTCATGGACACGCCTGACTTCCTCGAAAAAGTCGTGCCCGAGTTCAAGAAAGCCTACCCATGGGCTCAAGTCGAGTACATAGGCCTCAGCCCCGCTGAGATAACGAGCAGAGCCGAAGCGGAGTACAGAGCTGGAAACGTCAGGGCCGACATAGTCATAAACACCCTCGGTGTCCTGCTTCCGCTGAAAAGAGCCGGAGCCTTAGAGGCCTACGCCAACCCTCAAGAAGTTTTGATGGGATACCCGGCTGGGTTTAGGGACAAGGACAACCAGTGGCATCCCGCATACACTGTCCCCATGGTAGTCCTGTACAACAAAAACAGAGTGACAAACCCGGCCGACCTGCCGAAGAAATGGACTGACTTAGCCGACCCTAAGTGGAAGGATAAAATCGCCATGGACAGGCCCTCCATACTCAACGTCGCAGGAGCCTTGTTCGCCACACTAAAGACCACAATGTCTGAGTCGGACTGGAACAACTTTCTCACCGGCCTAGCTAGGAACAACCCGAGAATGACTTCAAGCGCAAGCGAAGCCTACACACTCGTGGCTGCAGGCGAGGTGCATATCGCAATCGGCCTACTGAACGACTATCTAGGCCAGCCTGCCGGAGCGCCTGTC